>VYDD01000261.1 GCA_009843625.1 Gammaproteobacteria bacterium
CCAGAGCGAACACGCCGATGCTCTTCGCGATGTCCATCCCCTGGAAGAAGTGAGGGCCGAGGCCGAAGGGGATGTAGGCATGGGCCGGACAGGGTGGGGGCGGATTCTCGAGCCAGCGCTCGGGCCTGAAGTCCGACGCCCGGTCCCAGTGCCCGGGTGCGTGGTGCAGTGCCCGCATCGCCACGTGAACGAGCGTGCCCTCGGGGATCCGGTACCCGCCGAGCACGCGGTCCTCCGTGGCCTCCTTGGGCAGCATCACGGCCGTCGGCGGGTCGATCCGGAGTACTTCGTCGAGCACGGCGCCGGTGTAGGGGAGCCTGTCGAAGGCGGCTTCGTCGATGTTCCCGCCATTCAGGACGGTGTCCGCCTCGCGCTCCACCTTCCGGCGGACATCGGGATTCGCGGCCAGATAGTGGACGCCGAAGGTCAGGGCGCTGGTCGGCGCGTCGATGAAGGCCGTGAGCAGGATGATCAACTCATCCCGGATCGCCCGGTCGGTGTCCAGACCTCCCGCGGCGCCATCGACATCCCTGGCCTGCACGTACTTCGCGACGATGTCGTTGCGGGCGTATCCGGAGTCGCGGGCCTTCCGCATGGCGGTGTAGATGGCGTCGTCGACGAGCCCTACGCTCTTCCTCCCTCGTCGGAGGGTCGGCAGGGGCAGCGACTTGAGCAGTCTCGGTCCGGGCGCGATGTCCAGCATCAGGTACATCTTCTGCAGGTCGAGCACCTCTTCGCCCAGTCGACGGGGAAGCTGGACGTCCGGGCCGAGGACGATCCCGACGACGGCATCCCAGGCGAAACGCTCGAACTCCTTGACGAGGTCGGCGCCCCCGTCGGCGCCTCCGTCAGCGCCCTGCTCGGAGCCCTGTTCGGAGCTCTTGAGGGAAAGGAGTCGGTCTCTCAGGAGTAGCGCCTTCTCGGCGATGATCGCCGCGTAGGTGCCCTCCGAGTCCCCGGCGAAGGCCGACGCCATGAACTCGCTTCTTCGCCGGTGCTCTTCGCCCTGGTGCAGAGAGATCGAGCCGTACTTGAAGTCGTCCGTCAGGTCGCCCGGAAACCACGGCCGAAAGTACGATTGCTGCGTGACCAGGACCTCGCGAATGAGTTCGGTGTCGAAGACGATGCAGCACTTCATGAAGGGAAGCTCGAAGGAAACGACGTCTCCGTACTCGTGGCGGAGCCGGTTCGCGAACCCGCTGAAGTCGCTCGTCCGCTCTCGAAGGTTCCGGAGTCGCTGACCCTTCGGACCGGGCGGGGAAGGCGCGGCACCGCCGGCTGGTTTCTTCATGGAGATTTACTCATAGAAACACTCTAGGGTCCAACCCGCGCTCGTGTACACTGTCCGATCCGTCCCTCAAACGCACGATATGACTGTTCTACCATACAGTTACGTCCTGTCCCGCCATCGCCGGCGGCGTGCAGTTTGATCGAGGCCGTCCGGCACTGCCCGCGTCAATCACACCGACGGACCCGGGAGCACTGCAAGCGTGACCACAACAGTGAGGTGGAAAGACCCCGCAACCGGGCTGGACCGCCAGCTTCCTCCGGGTCCGCCGCGGCAGAAGCTCCGGACCATGCGCCGGCTGGCGGCCGACTATACCGGCTTCTTCCAGTGGCTCCACGAACGCTGGGGCGACATCGTCTACTTCGAAATGCCCAACGGCAGGCACTGCGCGGTCTTTGACGCGGACCTCGCCGAGGAGGTGCTCACCCGGGAGCCGCTGCTGTTCCAGAAAGACTCTCCGGAGTTCGCCTTCGAGGTCATTCAGTCTCCGGGCCTTGCCAGGGTTCCGTTCGGCGACGACCACGGACGTCTCACGGATCTCATGGTCAGCGCGTTCACGCCCGAACGGATTGCGGCGTTCAGGCAAATCGCCGTCTCGGAGGCGTCGTCCTTCGCCGACAGGCTCACGGCGGGAAGCACCGTCGACTTCCGGGCCGAGATCGAGCGCTTCACGTGGGACGCGCTGACGACCGCGATCCTCGGCACCGGGCGTGAACTGGGGCCGGGTCCGGGTCTGGCCATGCTGAGAGCGGCCAAGCTCGGCTTCGTCGTGTTCGCCCTGCCCGGATACCGGCTGCTCAGGAAACTGCCCCTGCCACACGACCTGAAGGCGCGCAGGACGATCAAGCCGCTCGACGAGGCCGTGTACGACGCGATCCGGCAGGCCAGGGCCGCCGACGGCCCGGGAACGAGCGTGCTCGCGCATCTTGTCCAGGCGACGGAGCGGGGAGCGTCGGACTGGTCATTCGGCAGCGATGCGGAGATTCGCGACGAGGCGTATGTGGCGTTCGTCGGCGCCTGGGATCCGGCCGTTCATGCGATGGCCTACGCTCCGCACTACCTGAGCCATAATCCGGAGGCTCGGGCGCGGCTCGAGGAGGAAGTGGATCGCGTCGCCGGCGACCGGCCGTTGCGTGCCGAGGATGTGGAACGGCTCCCTTACGCCGAGGCCGTCTACAAAGAACTGCTTCGCCTTCAACCGCCCGCTCCGCTCCTCGTGCCCCGCCGGGCCGTGCGGGACACTTCGCTCGGCGACTACTTCATACCGAAAGGCACCCTGGTCGAGGTCGTCCCGCACGTGATGCACCGCCGGGCCGACTACTGGCGGGACGGCGAAGCGTTCAGGCCCGAGCGCTGGCTGGAGGGGCTGGACGGACACGCATGCCCGCGGGGCGGCTATATGCCATTCGGCGCGGAGCCCAGAGGTTGCAAGGGTATTCCCCTCGCGATGGCCGTCTCCGTCTCCGGACTCGCCGGCCTGGCCCGAAAATGGCGCCTCGATCCCGAATCCGACGAGCTGCCGGCCGACGGTCTGGAGGTCGGCCTCCTGAGCAGCCCCATCCGCACCAGGGTCGTGCCTCGAGCCCTACGGCTCCAGACCTGACGGGCCCGGTTACGGGCGGGATGTCATGGCTATATTTTTGCGACGACCTTCAGGATCACGCCAGCCAGGTCCTCGATGTTGTCGACGATTCCGTTGATCTTCTCGTTGCGCGAGCCGGCGCCATTCACGATTTCCATCAGCTCCGCCAGGCGCTGTTTGTCGCCGGGCTTCGGAAAGAGTTCGTTGATCTCGCGATCCGTCATCGTGGTCAGCGACGAGATGTCGCCGGCCAGGTCACGCGCGGTCTCCTGCCTGGCCGCCGCAGCGATCTCGCTCCAGTTCAGGCGCATGCTCGTTCTCCTATTCATTCGGTTCCGTGCCCGTGATGATCGCCTTGGCCGCTTCGATCCTGCGTAGATACTCGGCGGCGTCGTCGACACCCGCGCGGAGGCTCGACACCGCGCTGTCGACCCCGTCGATCACCCCGTAGACCCGGTCTTCCGTCACACCCGCGGCCTCGAGAAAGCGATCACGGTTCTCGGCGACCTCGGCCGCCGACCAGAGAAAGCTGGTGAGCGTGTTGTTGATCGCCGCCGCCTCGTCATACTCCCGTTCGATGCTCCGGCGGATGAGACGCTCCAGCTCATCGAGCGGCACCACGAGCTCGACACGCATCCGGTTGATCTCCTGCTGCAGTGCCGGGCCGGCGTCGACCAGAAACCGGAGGCGCTCGGCTTCGCTGTCGCTCTCGACGATGCGGCGCCACTCCGCGGCGACGTCCCGTCTGCCGAAGATCCTCCGGGCGAACTCCGGCACGAACGTCTCGTCGATGAACCGGTCGACCTCCCGGCGCTTGAGGTCGAAGTACCGCTGCAGGAGCGTGATGTTGGCGTTCTCCAGAGCCCTGAGGCGCTGACCGAGGGCCTGCGACAACTCCGGCGCTTCGCTCGGAATGCTCGCACACCCCGCCAGGACCGACGTCAGGAGCCCCAGCAGGGCAAGACGGACTCTCATGTATGCACTCTCCTCATGAGTCGAGTTCAGGGTCGCCCCGGGTTCGCCCGAGCGTGGGAATCAACGGGCGGTGTGCGGCGCATGACCGATCAGGCGGCGAGACGAGGTAAGGGAGTCAAGATATCAAGGTGGCGTCCGCGCGACACGAAACCCTTGCGAACGTCACGGTGTCCCTGAATCCCGGGCTCGTCCATTCAGTGGGGCGCCGGGGCAATCGGGGGGTGCCGTGACCCGAACGGTGTTCGATATCGAAACGGGCGGTCCCAATATCGGTCACTTCCGCCTCGGTGTGCATCCGAGAAAATGTCATTTAACACATTGCCATACAATGAAATACGGAATTTTACAGCTTTCTGGCACGCAAATTGCCGAACTTTACCTGCAAGCACGGTAGGCGAGAGCCGGCCGCGGAGGTGCTGACACGGGGGAGAACCCGACGGAGCGACGCGTGGACATCATTCGCGATACCCGACCCGAAAAACGGAAGAAGAAGCTGGTCTTGAGCGCCGCAGGCATCGGCACGCTCGCGACTGCCGTCTTCGGGTGGCAGCTCCTCCCCTCGGGTGTCCCGACCATGGACTCCGCAATGGTTTGGAGCGACACGGTCGCGCAAGGGACGCTGGTCCGGCAGGTACGGGGCCCGGGTACGCTCGTACCGGAGCAGATGCGCTGGATCACCGCGTTGACCGCCGGGCGCATCGAGCAGATCCTCTCGCTGCCCGGCACGGACGTCTCAGCCGGCGATCTCATCATGAGCCTCAGCAATCCGGATGTGGACATGCAACTGCTGCAGGCCCAGCAGCAGCTGTCGCAGGCGCACGCGAGCCTCGTTCAATTGCGGGCCAGCCTCAGGATGCAGGAACTGCAACAGCGCGCCGCAACAGCCACCGTGCGCGCGGACTACCTCGAGGCGGAGCGAATCCATCGGAGCAATCAGCAACTCTTTGACGCGAACCCGGACTTCGTCGCGCGGGCCGATCTCGATCGGTCACGCGAGTCCGCGGAAGCCCTTCGGCTTCGCCTCGAGACCGAAGAGGAGCGCCTGGGCGTGATCGAGGGCACGTCACAGGAGCAGGTCAGCGCCCAGGAGGAACAGATCACACGGCTCGTTGACCTGGTTCAGTTCAGCCAGGATCGCATCGGGTCAATGCACGTGACCGCGCCTGTGAGCGGGGTATTGGCACCGCTCGACATTCCGCTTCAGGAAGGACAGTGGGTTCAATCGGGGCAGTCGCTGTCGCGAGTCGTCGTTCCGGGCCGCCTGAAGGCGGAGATCCGCATCCCGCAGACGCAGGCGCAGGATATCGCTGTAGGACAGGTCGCGGTGATCGACACCCGCACGGACACGATTCAGGGACAGGTCGTGCGCATCGATCCGGCCGTGCGCAGCGGAACCGTGACCATCGATGTCGCACTTCCGCCAGACCTGCCGCCGTCGGCCCGACCCGATCTCAGCGTTGACGGCAACGTCATAGTCGAGCGCCTCGAAGATGTAATCCACATGGGCCGCCCGACGTTCGGGCAGGCCAATCAGCAGCTGAGCCTCTTCAAACTGGTCGATGGCGGGCGGTTCGCGGAGCGCGTCACCGTGCGGCTCGGCGCGAGTTCGGTAAACGACGTCGAGGTGCGCGAGGGATTACGTCCGGGCGACGTCGTGATTCTGTCGGACATGTCCCAGTGGGACGGGTTCAACCGGGTGAAGCTAAGGAATCGCTAGGAGCTGGATGATGACCAATCAAACGCTGATCACGCTGGACGGCGTGGGCAAGGTGTTTCTGGCCGAAGAGATGGAGACCCACGCCCTGTCGAATATCAACCTGTCGATAGTGAGGGGCGAGTACGTCGCGATCGCGGGTCCGTCGGGCTGTGGCAAGACAACTCTGCTGTCGATCCTCGGACTGCTGGACAGCCCCACCAACGGGAGCTACCTGCTCGACGGCACACCGGCCGACAACCTGACCACCGGCCAGCGAGCACAGGTACGCAACGAGGCCATCGGGTTCATCTTCCAGGCATTCAACCTCATCGGTGACCTCACGGTGTACGAGAATGTCGAGCTGCCCCTCACGTATCGAGGGACGGGGGCCGCAGAACGCAAGGAGCGCGTTCAGGAATCGCTCGAACGAGTCGGGCTCGCTCACCGCACGCGACACTACCCCAATCAGCTGTCGGGCGGCCAGCAACAGCGTGTCGCCGTCGCGCGGGCGATGGTCGGCAGGCCGCTCATCCTGCTGGCGGACGAGCCGACCGGCAACCTCGACTCCAAGAGCGGCGGGGCCGTGATAGGACTCCTCAAGGAGCTGCACGACGACGGCACCACGATCTGCATGGTGACGCACGACCCTCGCTACGCACATGTGGCCGACAGGACGGTTCACATGTTTGACGGACAGATCGTGAGCGAGGACCAGGCGCAGCGGCACGCGCTCGAAGAGGCGGGTTTCGAAGTCGCGTAGCGAGAAACTGGAGGGGTGGAAAATGGACGGCTTGGCACGTGATATCCGGTTGGCGGCGCGCAGGCTCCTGAAGGCGCCGGCCTTCACGCTGATCGCCGCAGGCACGCTCGCGCTGGGGATTGGCGTCAACACGGCGATCTTCAGCGTGGTCGACGCCGTGCTGCTGCGCGATCTGCCGTACGACGCGCCGGACGAGCTCGTGACGGTGTGGCTCGACAAGACCCGTCGGGAGGGGCCGGAGCGGGAGTGGCTGACCCCGGGTGACTTCGAGGAGTACCGGAGCGCTCCGAACCTCTTTGCGGAGATCGGGGCATGGGGCGGCATCAATCCGACGCTCACCGGCGTCGGTGAACCACAGGTCGTGACCGCGGCGGCGGTCACCGAGGGAATGTTCGAGCGCGTACTGAAGGTCGAACCGGCGCACGGGCGTGGCTTCTTGCCCGAGGAAGACATTCCGGGAGGGGCGGCGGTGGTGGTTCTCAGCCACGGATTCTGGCAACGGAACTTCGGCGCCGACCCTTCGGTGTTGGGACGCACGTTGTCGCTCAACGAGGTTCCCGCGGTTGTCGTCGGCGTCATGCCGGAAGGGTTCGCGCCCCCCTTCGTGCCCAACGCACAGGTGTGGACGCCGATTCAACTCGACCCGGCGAGGTGCGGCTTCGGCTGCTACACCATCCGCGCAATCGCGCGGATGGCCCCGGGAATCTCCCTCGACGCCGCGCGCCTGGGCGCCTCGAGGGTCGCAGGACGGCTCGAGGAGGAGCATCCCGCCGAGAACGGCAAGGTCGGCGTTTCCATCTTCGAGCTGCAGAAAGATCTGGTGCGGCCCGTCGAGCGCAGCCTCTGGGTGCTCTTCGGTGCGGTTGCCCTGGTGCTCCTGATTGCTTGCACGAATGTCGCGAACCTCCTGCTGGCAAGAAGCGCCGCAAGAGAGGGCGAATTCGCAATGCGCGTTGCGCTCGGTGCCGGACGCGCTTCCGTCCTCCGGCAGCTTCTCACGGAAAGCGTGCTGCTCGCGGCCATAGGAGGGGCGGCGGGGGTGACGCTAGCCGCCTGGGCGACCGATGCGCTGATCGCGATGGCGCCCGGACTGGCGGTTCCAGGTCTCGCCGAGGCCGGCGTTGACCTGCGCGTCCTCATGTTCACCGCTGCGCTCACGCTGGGCAGCGGAGTGCTGTTCGGTTTCGTTCCCGCCTTGCGAGCCAGTCGTCCGGACATCTACGCGCGTACCCGGCGCGGCGGGCCGCAGGGCCGTCTGGCGAGCAGTCTCGTTGCCGTGCAGATCGCCATGGCGCTCGTGCTTCTCGTCGGCGCAGGGCTGCTGGTTCGGAGCTTCCAGCAGCTGAGTGATGCTGAACTGGGCTTCGACCCGGAGGGCGTCCTCACAATGACGCTTGCGCTCCCCGGCGCGCGCTACGCCGATAGCGACAGCCGCATATCGTACTACGAGTCGCTGCTCGACCGGCTGGAGCGGGAGCCGGGCATCACGTCGGTGGGCGCCACCAGTTCGCTTCCGCTCGGCGGCACCGACGGCGACGCGGAGTTCCGCATCGAGGGGGAGCCGCCTCCCGATCCCACCGACCCCAACAAGGCCTGGATCCGCCGGGTGACCGGCGGCTATTTCCCGACCGTGGATCTGCCTCTCGTCGCGGGGCGGAACTTCGAGGACGGCGACGACGCCCGCGCTACGAGGGTGGTAATCGTCAACGAGACGCTGGCGCGGCGGTACTACGGGTATCCGGGCCGCGACCCCCTCGGCACGCGCGTCACGTTCGGCGACGGGACCGATCCCAACTGGCGCACCATCATCGGCATCGCGCGCGACACGCGCCACTTCGCGATCCGCGACGGAACCCGTCCCGCAATGTACTTCCCCTACGCTCAGGTGCCGGCGACCAACATGTCCATCGCGATTAGGACCGCCGGGGACCCGCTGAATTTCGCCGCAAGCGCCCGGTCGGCGGTGTCGGCCGTCGACGCGGCGTTGGCCGCCTCGACGTTGGCACCGATGACCGATCTGGTCGCGGATGCGCTGGCGACCGACCGCTTCGTCACCAGGCTGCTGAGTGCCTTCGCGGTGGTCGCGCTGCTGCTTGCCACAGTGGGGCTGTACGGCGTCGTCTCCTACGGTGCGAGCCGCCGCCGGCAGGAAATGGGCATCCGGGTCGCGATGGGGGCGACGGGGCGGGACATTCGTCGGCTGGTCGTGAGAAGAGGCCTCGGCTTCGCGCTGCTGGGCGTCGGAATCGGCGTCGTGGGTGCCTTCACGATCACGGGCCTCCTGGAGGCGCTCCTCTACGATGTGCCCGCGACCGATGTCGTTACGTTCGCCGGCACGGCCTCCGTCCTGGTGGCGGTGGCTCTGCTGGCCAGCTGGCTTCCGGCCCGCAAGGCCGGGCGCGTGGATCCGGTTCTTGTGCTTCGGGAGGAATAGTCAGACCGCCCGCGCAGCACCGCTTCGGCCGGCAGCCAACACCCTTTGCCGCCATGTCGGCACGCATCCTCATCGCCGACGACCAGGCCGACATCCTGGAGGCCCTGCGCCTGCTGCTGAAAGGCGCGGGTTTCGAGACCACGGCGGTCACCTCCCCCGATGCGGTCCGGCGCGCCGTCGAGAAGGGCGATTTCGATCTGGTTCTGCTGGATTTGAACTACACGCGCGACACCACTTCCGGAAAGGAAGGATTCGGGCTGCTCCGGGACTTGCGCGAACTGGACGAGACTCTGCCCGTGGTCACCATGACAGCGTGGGCGAGTGTGGACGGAGCTGTCGAGGCGATGCGCCGGGGAGCCCGCGACTACATCGAGAAGCCGTGGGACAATGAGCGGTTGCTCGCTACGATTCAGACGCAGGTCGACTTGGCGCGGGCGTTGCGGCGGGCCCAGCGGCTCGAGACCGAGAACACCCGGCTCAGAGGAGAGCGCGCGCCAAAACTGATCGCCGAATCCGAGGCGATGCGGCCGGTGCTGGAGATCATTGAGCGCATCGGCCCCTCAGACGCGAACGTGCTGGTCACCGGCGAGCATGGGACAGGGAAGGAGGTCGTCGCTCGGCGGTTACATGCAGTGTCGAATCGAGCCGAATACGACCTCATCTCCGTAAACGCCGGAGGGTTTGGCGAGGGGGTCTTCGAGAGCGAGATCTTCGGGCACGTGAAAGGTGCTTTCACCGACGCCAGGGGTGACCGGGTCGGCTGCTTCGAACTCGCCCATGGAGGCACTCTGTTTCTTGACGAGATTGCCAACATCTCGTTGCAACAACAAGCCAAGCTCCTGCGAGTGCTTGAGACCGGCGAAATCCAGCGTGTCGGCTCTTCAAAGGTGCGGCACGTGGATGCCCGGGTCATCTCCGCCACCAACGCCAGCCTCAGCGAGGCAGTGGCAAGCGGTGACTTTCGCGAGGACCTGCTCTACCGGTTGAACACGGTCGAGATCGAGCTCCCACCGCTCCGGGACCGTCGCGAAGACATCTCCATACTGGCTCATCACTTTCTGGAGAGGCATGCAGCCGGCTACGGACGAGTCATCGTCGGCTTTTCGGCGGAGGCCGAGGCGGCGCTCTCGGCGCACCTCTGGCCGGGCAACGTGCGTGAGCTGCAGCATTCGATCGAACGGGCGGTGCTGCTGGCGCGCGGCTCGCGCATCGAGGCGACAGACCTTCGGCTCCGCGGGCGCGAAGGGGATTCGGTCGCCCTCACCGACGTTACGCTGGAGGAGGCCGAGCGGATCCTCGTCCGTAAGGCGCTGGACCGCCACAATGGCAATGTGACCGGGGCGGCGCGGGCGCTTGGGCTCTCCCGAAGCGCCCTCTACCGGCGAATGCATCGCTTGAAGGTTGCGGACGATGACCAGGGACCCGGCTCGTGCCCGGACATCGGCTCGTCGCGTGCATGACGCGCTGGGGCGGGCGGAGTGAGTCGGAGAAGGCCGGTTCCGCGGCACGACAGGCGTGTTCTCCTCCTCACCGCTCTGCTGAGCTTGCCTGGTGTCATCGGGGCTCTCTGGTTTCTCTGGCTGAGCAGCTTGCCCCTTGGGATCCGATGGGTGCTGTCGCTGGTGTTGGTCGCCGGATGGCTCAGGCTCAGTGCGGCGGCCCGGAATTATGCTCTCCGTCCATTCGAGACCATCGCGAACATGCTTGCAGCCCTGCGTGAGGGTGACTTCTCGATAAGGGCCAGGATAACGGCGAGAGTCGGCGACGCCCGAGACCCTCTCTCGTTGGCCTACCTTGAGCTGAACTCACTGGAGGAGATCCTGCGGGAGCAGCGGCTCGGAGCCGTCGAGGCCACCGAGACTCTGCGTAAGGTCTTGGAGGAAATCGACATCGTGGTACTCGCCTTCGACCCGGAGGGAGTGCTTCAGATCGTCAATCGCGCCGGTGAGAGACTGCTCGGGCAGCCGGCGAACCGGCTCAGGGGGAGGACGGCGGAGGACTTGCGTCTCGCGGACCAACTTACCGGCACGACGCCGCGCACGGTCGAGCTTTCGTTTCCGGGTGGGTCGGGTCGTTGGGAACTTCGACGCAGCGTCGTCCGCCAGGAGGGGTATCCGCTCAGTTTGATCGCACTCTCGGATCTGAGTCGGGCGTTGCACGAGGAGGAGCGAAAGGCCTGGAAGCGCATCATCCGGGTGCTGTCCCATGAAATCAACAATTCCCTCGCCCCGATCAAGTCGATCTCGGGCAGCCTCCACAGCCTCCTGAGGAAAAGCCGGCTTCCCGCCGATACACGCGAAGACCTGGAGCGAGGCCTGCGAGTGATATCGGCACGGGCCGACACACTGGGGCGGTTCATGGCTTCCTATGCGAAACTCGCCCGGTTGCCGGCACCGGCCCTTGCCCCAGTGTCGGTCGGGAGTCTCGTACGAATGGTGGCCGAGCTGGAGACGCGGATTCCGGTGCAGGTGGTGCCGGGCCCCGAGGCCATCTGCCCCGCAGATGCCGATCAGCTCCAGCAAGCTCTTATCAACCTCGTGAGAAACGCGGTCGATGCCACCCTTGAGGCTGAAGGAGACCGGGTCCGGCTCGGATGGGAGGTCCATGCCGGCAAGGTGGAGATCATCGTTGAAGACGAAGGCCCCGGGCTTGGAGACACCGCCAACCTTTTCGTGCCCTTCTTTACCACGAAATCCGGGGGCTCGGGGGTCGGCCTCGTACTGTCACGACAGATCGCCGAGAGCCATGGCGGCACTTTGCTGCTGGAGGACAGGGGGGATGTCCGGGGAGCGCGGGCGCGTATCGCCGTGCCCATGGATGAAGACGGCAAGGCGAAGGACTCGACAACATGCCGATGAAGCGCGGGATGTCCTGGCTCGACCTCAAACTGGCGGGCAGGATGCTCTCGAAGTATCCGGGTCTGACACTCGTCGGCGGCTTCTCATTCGCGTTCGCGATCGCGGGCGCGGCGCTGGCTTTCGAGTTCCTGACCCAGCTGGTCTATCCGTCCCTGCCGGTGCCGGGCGGCGATCGCATCGTGGCGCTGCGCATGTGGGATGCGGCCGCGAGCCGTCCCGAGCGGCGAGTGTTGCACGAGTTCATGCTGTGGCGCGACGAGCTTCGCTCCGTCGACGACATCGGGATTTTCAGCGTCATCGAGCGGAACCTTCGGTGGCAGGACGTGGCCGGTGCGCCGGTCCGGGGGGCGGCGATCAGCGCGGCGGCCTTCCGTGTCGCGGGGGTCCCCGCACAGCTCGGCCGTACGCTGGTCGCGACCGACGAAGTGCTCGGCGCGAATCCCGTCGTCCTGCTGGGGCACGACGTCTGGCGCGGCAAGTTCGCGTCCGCCCCCGACGTCGTGGGGCGCCAGATTCGCGTGGGCGGAGAGCCGCACACGGTGGTCGGTGTCATGCCCGAGGGCTTCGCGTTCCCGATTTCCGAGAGCTTCTGGGTTCCGTTCCAGCTGACCTCGTCGAGCTACCTGCCCCTGGAAGGCCCGCCGGTTCGCACCTTCGGCCGTCTCGCGCCGGACGCGAACCTGGAGGGGGCGCAAGTCGAGCTGACGACCGTCACCCAGCGGGTGGTGCTCGGCAACCCCGAGACGCACCAGGAGCTCCGCGCGCAGGTGCTGCCCTTTCCCAACGAGGTGATGGACCTCTCGAACTCCGCGTCCGTCGGGCTCATGTCCAGCAACGGCCTCCTCGTCCTGTTCCTGATCCTGATGGCGGCCAACGTGGCCCTGCTGGTCTTCGTGAGGGCCGCCACCCGTGAGCGGGAGATCCTGGTACGGGTCGCGCTCGGGGCGGACCGTAGCCGCGTCGTGGCGCAGCTCGTCGCCGAGACGCTGGTGCTCGGCATCGTCGGCGCGTTCATCGGCCTGCTCGCTACGGGCATTTCCATTCGGTGGGCGTTCCGCACGTTCCAGTCGCTCGAGGGCCAGCTGCCGTTCTGGTTCAGCCCGAGCCTCTCTTTGACCACCGTGGCGTACGCCCTCGCGCTGACGGCGCTCGGTGCCCTCATCGCGGGCGCCTTGCCCGGGCTGAAGATCACCGAAGGCAATCTGGAAAGCCGTCTGCGGCGGTCCAACACCGGGCTGCCGAGCACCGGGGTGAGCCGCCTCTGGTCCGGGATCATCGTCGTGCAGGTAGCCATGTCCGCGCTGGCGGTGCCGATCGCCTACTCGGTCTTCACCCAGATGCTGGAGAAGCGGGGCAGCGTCGTTCCCTTCGACGGAAGCCAATACGCTTCCGCGAGGGTGGAGATGGACCGGGAAGACGAACTCGGTGCGGGGCTGCAGCTCTCCGAGGAGGAGTTCGCCGCACTCTACCGGGAGCGGTACGAAGAGCTGAGGCTGCGGCTGGAGGCCGAGCCGGGTGTCGGAGCCGTGACCCTCGCCAACCGTTTCGCGCGGATGTCGCATCCTCAGAGCGGCATCGAGGTCGAGACCGACGGCGATCTCATCCCTCCGAGGATCGCGCCGAGGGTAGGCACGGCCTCCGTCGCGCCCGACTACTTCGACGCACTCAATACGCGGGTGCTCGCCGGCCGCGGCTTCGACTCGGGCGACGCCGATTCCGACCAACGTGTCGTCATCGTCAACCAGTCGTTCGTCGACCGCGTGCTCGGCGGCCGCAACGCCGTCGGTCGCCGAGTGCGTTACGCGCTCCCACCTGGACGGGACGCCGGTACCGAGACCGAGCCGTGGTACCAGATCGTCGGCGTAGTTCCCGATCTCGCGATGCTCGCCGAGGATTCGCCCGACGGCGCGGGCATGTACCACCCGCTCGCGCAACTGCCGGCCTACCCCGTCTACGTGAGCGGAGACGTGGGGGGCGACGCATACCTGTTTGCTTCGCGCCTGCGCACACTCGCCGAGTCGGTCGATCCCGCTCTGCGCCTCGACGAGGTCCTTCCACTCGACCAGGTCGGTGGCTCGCTGATGCTGGAGCTGACGCTGACCTCCACGATTGTTACGGGGGTGGCAGCCCTCGCGATCCTCCTGTCACTCGCCGGCATCTACTCCTTGCTGGCGTTCCGGATCGAGCGACGCACACGCGAGATCGGCCTGCGCGTGGCCCTCGGCGCCGACAAGCTGCGGATCATCATTCCCATGCTGAAGCCCGTGTTCATCCAGGTGGGCCTCGGAATCTCCGTCGCCGTCGGCATCATCTTCCTGCTGGGCGTGGTGCAGTCGGCGCGGGTAGCCGCCATCGTCGCGACGTTCGCGGTCTTCACGTTCGTGATCTCAATCCTCGCATGCGCGGTGCCGATCCGGCGCGCGCTACGCGTGGAGCCCATGGAGGCGCTGCGCGCGGAGATCTGAGGCGGAGCCGCGTCGAGCGGGATGATGGCTGAGTCGGACATCGGCAGTACCCATCAGAACGTTCGGAGAGTGCGCGGCTTCAGCCTGCGGGGACGAGCCGCCATACGAGGGGGAGGACGGTCAGGACCACGGCCATGACCAGGACCAGCAGCGGGAATCCCGCCTTGATGAAATCGACGAATCGGTATCCGCCGAACCCCATCACCAGAAGATTGACCGGGTGTCCCACCGGACTCATGAAGGCGCAGGAACTCGCCACCGCCACCGTCATCATCAGCGCCTGGGGCGAGAGTCCCTCACTCGTGGCCGTGCTGAGAGCAATCGGCGACATGAGGACCGCCACCGCCGCCGTCGGCATCATCTGAGCGGACAGCGCGGTGATCAGGAAAAGTCCCGCCACCACGGCCAGAGGTCCGAAGTCCGCGAGAGATCCCAACACCGCCTCGGCCACCAGCGCGGCCGTTCCGGATTCCTGCATCGCCAGTCCCAAGCTCAGCATCCCCGCGATCAGGACCACCGCCTTCAACTCGATGCACCGATAGGCCTCTTCCATGTTGAGACAACCCGTCAGCACCATCGCGACCGCTCCGATCGGCGCCGCGATGAAGATCGGCAGCAGGCCCGAGACCACCGAAGTCAGGACGCCCGCCATGATGACGGCGCTGACCGGAGCCTTCCGGCTTCGCACCACCTCCGCCGCCCCCTCGGTCATGACGAGGAAGTCCGGGTGTTCCACCAGGAGCGCGAGCTTGTTCCTGTCGCCGTAAAGCAGGAACGCATCGCCCGGGAGCAGTTCCATTCGCGGGAGCCCGCTCCGGTAGATCTTTCCATTCCGCCATATCGCAAGGATGGAAACACCGTAGTTCTTGCGGAACCCGAGTTCCTCGATCGTCTTTCCCGCGAACGTCGTGCGCGGAGAAAGCGAAGCCTCCGCCAGGCCGACGGTGTCCGACTCCAGCCGGCTGAAGTCCAGGGGACGCTTGTCGCCC
>VYDD01000020.1:0-2732 GCA_009843625.1 Gammaproteobacteria bacterium
CATCTTGACCGTGCGCGCCGCGATTGCACCCGCGAGCGATCCCAGGATGATCCCGAGGGCGATGAGCTGCCAGTTCAGGATCTCCTGCTCGACCAGGGTCGCGACGATGGCGATGAGCATGGCGAGTGCGGCCATGCGGTTGCCCTGCCGGGCAGTGGCGGGCGAGCCCAGCCGCTTGAGCCCGAACACGAAGAGGGTCGCGGAAAGAAGGTAGACGAGTTGCAGCAGGGTATCGGGGTTCACCGTGACTCCTCGGAAATCCGGGTATGCATGGGAGTTTGCCGGGTGGCGGGCGCGCAGGACCCGCCCGGGCGCTCAGGGCCCGACGCTACTTCTTCCGGCCGGGCTTGAACATCTCGAGCATGCGGTCGGTGACCATGAAGCCGCCGACCACGTTGACCATCGCCATCACGATCGCCACCACGCCGAGCACCTGCCCGGTGGTTTCGCCTGCCTGGGCGGCCACCACCAGTGCGCCGATGACGGCGATGCCGGAGATCGCGTTGGCTCCCGACATGAGCGGCGTGTGCAGCGTCGGGGGCACCTTGGTGATGACTTCGAATCCGACCATCACGGCCAGAACGAATACATAGAGACCGATCATCAACTCACCCATGGGTTCTCCGCTGGGTTGGGGGTCAACTCGACATGCGCTCCAGAGTGCGGGCGTGCACGACCTCGCCGTCGTGCGTCACGCACGAACCGGAGACCACCTCGTCGTCGAAGTCGAGCTTGAGTTCCCCGTCCTCGACGATGTCCTGGAGAAAGGAGGTGACGTTGCGCGCGTACATCTGGCTGGCGTGCGTGGGCAGTTCGCTGGGAAGGTTGTCCGGGGCGGCGATGATCACCCCGTCGTGGACCACCACCTTTCCGTGCTCGCTCAACTCGCAGTTTCCGCCGGATTCGCCCGCGAGATCGATGATGACCGATCCGGGACGCATGGTCGCAACCATGGCCGAGGTGATGAGCACCGGCGCCCGCGCACCGGGGATGTTGGCGGTGGTGATGACCGCGTCCATGTCCGGCAGCCGGCCGCCGATCAGCTCGAGCTCCTGCTGGTGCTTTTCCTCCGACAGCGCGCGTGCGTAGCCGCCCTCGTCCTCGGCGGACTCGTCCAGCTCGGCCTCCAGGAACTTGGCGCCCAGGCTCTGGACCTGTTCCTTGACCGCGGGGCGGATGTCGAAGGCTTCGACCACGGCGCCCAGACGGCGAGCGGTCGCGATTGCCTGAAGGCCGGCCACGCCGGCGCCGAGGATCAGGACCTTGCCGGGGGGTATGGTGCCCGCCGCGGTCATGAACATGGGCAGGAACTTGCCCAGGTGGGTCGCCGCGAGCAGTGAAGCGCGATAGCCGGCCACCGTGGCCTGCGACGAGAGGGCATCCATCTTCTGGGCCCGCGTGATGCGGGGCACCTGGTCCATGGCCAGCGTCGTCACGCGGGCATCCGCCAGCCGGCGTACGAGCTCCAGGTTCGCCACCGGCGAGACGAACGAGATGAGCACGATGCCTTCGGGGAGGGCGGCGACTTCGTCCAAGCTTCCGTTGGCGCCGGTGGAAGGCGGGTTGATCTTCACGACCACGTCGCTGCCTTCGAGCGCCTGGGCGGCACTCTCGCACACCGATGCGCCCGCCTCACGGAAGGCATTGTCGAGGAAGGAGGCCTCTTCCCCCGCCCCGGACTCCACCGCGACCTCGACGCCCACCTTCGCCAACGCGGCCACTTCAGCGGGAACCAGCGCCACCCGGCGCTCTCCCGCGCGGCTCTCCCGCAGTACGCAAACCCTCATCCGCCTCTCCGCTGGAATGTCAGAATGTGCCCTCTTGCGGGTCCGGAGACCCGTCCCGCCGCCGTCCCCCGGGGAAAACCCCCCATTAGATAACGAGCCCGCGAGATGGCCGCAACGGGCGCGCGGATGCCGCCGCAGCACGGTTTCTATTTCAACCGCGCCGCCTCCAGTTCGAGCCTGCGCCACGCCAGTTCCACATGCTCGCGCCGGGTGCGCAGGTTGCCGACGGAAAGGCGGAGAACGTAGCGCCCATCGAGGACCGTATGCGACAGGAAGACGTCTCCGGAGGCGTTGACCGCGTCGAGGATGCGCTCGTTGGCCTGGTTGTTCCGATTACGTCCCATCTCCGGATCGCGGTATCGAAAGACGACCAGGCTCAGCAACGTCGAACTCATCAGTTGCCACCGGTCCGAAGCCTGCACCCACCCTGCGAACCGGCGCGCCAGGCGACAATGTTCGCGAAGCCGGTCCGCAAGCCCGTGGCCGCCGAAGTAGCGCAGCACGAACCAGAGCTTGAGCGCGCGAAAGCTGCGGCCGAGCGCCACGCCGTAGTTCATCAGGTCACGCGCCTCGTCCGCTTCGGGGGTGCGCAGGTAGGGCGGGACCAGGGAGAACGCGTCGGCGAGAGCCTCCGGACGCCGGCAATAGAGGAGCGCGCAGTCCATGGGCGTGAAGAGCCACTTGTGCGCATTGAGCACGATGGAGTCGGCGCGCTCCCACCCGGCCAGCAGCGGGCGGAGCTCCTCGACGATCGCCGCGACGCCCGCGTACGCGGCGTCGACGTGCAGCCAGATCCCTTGCTCCTCGCAGATGCGGGCGATCTCCGGCATGGGATCGATGCTCGCCGTCGAAGTCGTCCCGGCGACGGCCACCACCGCCACCGGACGCACCCCGGCGGCCAAGTCTTCGGCGATCGCGGCGCGCAGGGCTTCCGGCTTCATGCGA
>VYDD01000020.1:2742-8863 GCA_009843625.1 Gammaproteobacteria bacterium
GATAGCCGTCGTCGGCGGGGAGGTGGCGCACGCCCCGGCGGCCCAGCCCGAGGGTGACGACGGCCTTGTCGATGGAGGAGTGGACGTGTTCCGAGGCGTAGATCCGTCCCGCCGGCAGTGAATGAAGCCCCTGCTCCCCCGCTTCCGGAAACGCCTGCGCACGAGCGGCGGCGAGCGCGTACAGGGAGTTGTGCGAAGCCGTGTCGTTGACGAATCCAACGAAGCCTTCCGGCAGGCCGAGGAGCTGCCGGAGCCAGTCCGCCGTCAGGCCTTCCAGCTCGGTCGCAGCGGGAGACGTCCTCCAGATCATCGCGTTCGCGTTGACCGCCGCGGCCAGCAATTCGGCGAGAATGGCCGGGGAGGAAGCCGTATTTGCGAAGTACGCCAGGAAGCCCGGATGATTCCAGTGCGTGAGGCCCGGAACCACCCGTTCCTCGAAGTCACGCAGGATGTCGTCCAGGGACTCGCCCTCCCGCGGAGGAGAAGGCGCCCGCGAGGCACGCACCTCGCCCGGGCGCACGCGGGCCAGAACCGGGTATCGTCCGGCGGAGCCAAGGTACTCCGAGATCCATTCGAGGATGCGCCCGCCCTGGACCAGGAATTCCTCGGGAGGCATGTCTCCCAGCTCCGCGACAGGCAGGGCCGGAAGGCCGGCGTCGGAAGGTCGCATGGACTTCAGCCGCGGCCGCTTCCCACGATGTCGCGGAATTCGCTTCGGATCGCGCGAAGCTGCTCGGCGACCCGGGTGAGCAGTTCCTCCGTCACCGATTCCGGAACACCCGGACCGGCAACCAGCGCCGAGACCAGACTGTCGGTGTAGCCGATGGACGCATGCGTGACGCCCTGGTCCATGAGCCGGTTCAGGCGCAGTACCTCACGCATCCCGGGCACCACGTCCGGGGGCATGCGCGGCTCCGCGTAGAGGACCCGGATGAGGGACACGCGAAGAACCTGGAACTCCTCGATGACCTCACCGGCCACCAACCCCCGCTCGGCCGCGAGTTCGCCGTAGAGATTCGCGGCTTCCTGCCAGACCGGCCGCACCCTGCGCCGGTACGGCCCCAGGATTTCGGGAAGGATGCTGACGAAGGTCTCGTAGAAATCGCGGAGCAGCTCGACCAGCTGTTGCGGTCGCCGTTCAAACCGCTTGGTGACCTCGGAGAGCCAGCGGGCGACGATCTTGTCGCTCCTGGCGATCACCCAGGCCTGCATTTCGACGGGGTCGAGCTGGGCGAGTGAGGGTCCCGCCCCCGGGGGCTGCATGGGGGACTCGAGTATGTTCGTGGCGGAATCGCGAATGGGGATGATGTGCCGGGGATCGGGGTGATGTGCAGGCCGTGGTCGCGAACCTGGCCAACTCCGGGCCGGTCCGCACTCAATCTTGCGGGTTCGACATCGTCCGTCCAGTGCCCGCGGCCGAGACCAGCGTGCGCGGCCCCGGCTCCCACGCCACGAAGCGAATGGACATCGTCGTGCCGACCCGGGGCGTGCTCTCCGCCCACACCCGGCCACCCCAGGAGCGCACCAGCCGCTGCACGATGGCGAGACCGAGACCCGTGCCCGTGGAGCTGGTGGAGAATCTCGGTTCGAAGATGCGACCCAGGAGCTCCGGTTCGATGCCGCGGCCGTCGTCGCTGACCTGAAGGCACACGCCCCCATCCTCGGCGGAGGCCCCGATGTGGACGTGGCCGCTGGGCTTGACGGCTTCCCGCGCGTTCTCGAGCAGGTTGATCAGGACCTCCTTGAACTCGGACTCCCGGGCGCGGACCCGGGGGAGGGCGGCCGGGAAAGCGGTGTCGATGACGATCCCCTGCTCGTTGCTCTGGTAGAGCGCGAGGATCTCCTCCACCGCCCTGTCCAGGTGCATGCCTTCCAGAGGGAGTTCGCTCGCCTTCCTGGGGGAACCGTAGCGCGAGAAGCTGCGGGCGATCTCGGCGAGCCGATCGATTTCCCGAAGGATCGACTCCACGT
Organism: Gammaproteobacteria bacterium; assembly: GCA_009843625.1. GTDB lineage: Bacteria > Gemmatimonadota > Gemmatimonadetes > Longimicrobiales > Gaopeijiaceae > BD2-11. The sequence goes on from VYDD01000020.1 coordinate 4,714, forward strand.
TGCGCTCGAGAATCTCCGAGAAATCGCGCCGACGATCGTGCCAGGCTCGACGGACGTGCTCGATGCTCAGCTTGATGGGCGTAAGCGGATTCTTGACTTCGTGGGCCACCTGACGAGCCATCTGTCCCCACGCCACGATACGCTCGCTGCGCAACTCGTCGGTCACGTCCTCCAGGCTGAGCACGGCTCCCCGCGGGCGTCCGTCGCGGGTGATGCGGCGTGCCCGCACACGCACTCTGCGCGAGGAGTCCCGGGAACCGGGAGCGGCCGCTGCGAGTTCGGTTCCGGGCAACTCGAATTCGTGATCGGCTCCCTCGCCCCCGTCGCGGTAAAAGCGCTCCACCCAGCGCGACAGGTCGCGCGCAAGTCCCGGGGTCGCCGGCAGCGGCTCTCCCGGCCCTACCGAGGCTCCCAGCAGCGCCTGGGCCTGCGGGTTCACCAGGGTTACCGCCCCCGCCTGATCCAGCGCGATCACTCCGGTCGCCGCCTCGTCCACGATGGCCTGCGTGCGCTGCGTGGTGCGCACCAGGGCGCCGCGCGCCCGATGAAGCCGCTGCACCATTCGGTTGAAGGCCAGGAAGACGGTGCCGAACTCATCGGTGCGCGTCTCCGGCAACCGCACCCCCAGGTTCCCCTCCCCCACTCGCTCCGACGCCAGCCGCAGGGTGCGAATGGGGTTCGCCAGCCGACGGCCCACCAGCAGCGCCAGCCCAAGCGACAGTGCGATCCCGGTGACGACCGCGAACGCCAGCAGCAGGATCAGATCGTTCTGCTCGAACGCCGTCGCGCCGGCATCCAGCGGGGCCGCCGAGGCCAGCACCTGTCCGGTCTGAAGTCGCCGATACGCGAGCACGTATTCCCCGCCCCAGCGACGCACGTTGGCGTGCACGAGCACCGCTTCCCCGTCCTCGAGCGACCGATGGACCTGCGCGGGCAGCCAGGAATACTGGACGCCCAGTTCGAGGAACGCCGGCCGGGAGCTTCGGATCAGTTCGCCGTCCTGAAAGAGAAGGAGGACCGTGCCGGTGCTGGTGGGCAGCAGTCCCACCTGCCCCTGCAGGGCGAGGAAGTCCTCGGCGGCGTCCGCCACCGCGCGGTCCGCCAGCGCCTCGGCGGTTCGAACCACGGCTCGGTCCAGGGTCCTGGAGGCGATGGCGGCAAACGCGAAGGCGGGGATGAGAAAGAACAGGAACAGGGCGAACGTGACCTGCACGCGAAAGCTGCGGCCCGCCCCGGGACCCAGCCGCATCGGCGCGCGCGGGAGCCCCCGGCTGCTGCACCAGCCAACGCCCCACAGACCGGCCACGATCAGCAGATCGAGCAGCAGGACGAGCACGGTTCCCGCCACGAGCACCGCCGTCCCGGGGAGCTCCACCTCGTAGTGTGCGTTGTACCATCCCTCGGGGAACAGGATGGTCTGCTCGCCCTGCCATCCCTGGGACGTCCGCTCCCACCGCGGGGCCTCCCGCGTCGGCGACGGATCGTCCTCGTTGAGCGGCAGCAGGGTGACGGTCCCCTCGTCCGCCCGGTCCCGCCCGAAGGGCACATCCGGGAAGAGGGCTGTGCTGAAGCCTCTCCGCGGGGGCACCGCGACGGTGATCACCGATCGGTCCGGCAGCACCGCGAGACCGAGGTAGTGTACATCCTCCGACTGAAGTTGCAGGACCGTGGTTCCGAGCGCGGCTTCGTCCAGATAGTCGTCCACGATCAAGGGACGGGGACCGGAGACGCCGATCCGCAAGGCGTCGCTGGGCAGTCCGCCGGGAGTCCAGCGGTCGATCCAGGCGGCGACTCCCTCCTGGGCAAGACCGCTCGCGCGCCAGGTGCCGTAGAGAAGTCCGGTGCCGCGGGCTCCGCTCTCGAACAGGGAATCCGTCCTCTCGGACAAGCCCTCGAGGAGAAACTGCAGATAGGGGTTGACCTGGTTCCCGAGGGTCGAAAGACGTTCCTCGGCGACCTCCCGCTGCGCCGCGACGCGCCCGCCCCAGGTGAACGGCAGCGCCGCGCTCGCGGCGAGCAGAACCGCGGCCGCCCCCGTCGCCATCGACCCGCGCCACGTGGTGGCGGGTTGTCGGCCCAGGCCGATCAGAGCCACCGGGAGCGCCCACAGGACACCGGCCCACGCGGGGGTGGGAGGCGAACCGAGGGACACGCTGTGCAACAGCAGGCCGAGCACCAGCGCCAGAAGCAGGCCGGCCGCGACCAGGGACGGTCTCCCCGACGCAGGCGCGGGCCGGGTGGCGAGTCGAAGCGCCAGCGCGGCCACGACCACCAGCACGGAGGTCAGCGCGCACTGGTAGATCAGCCAGTAGCCCGTCGCGCCACCCAGTTGCGATGTGGTCGGCGCGAGCGAGAACCAGTGAATCACTGCCGCGAACCCGATGCCGGCGAGAGCTGAGCCGACCAACGGAGCGCCGCGTGCGCGGACGCCCCCGGGCAGAAGTCCCGCGATGAACGCCCCCGCCAGCCCGAGCGCCAACACGCGGCCCAGCGTGCCCTCGGTGGTACCGGGGAGAAGGAAGCGAGCCGGCGAAAACAGTCCGGAGACGCCCAGCAGATCGCCGAAAGGCAGGACGGTCGCCAGCAGGGCCAGCGTCGCCGCGGCCAGCACGGCGTGATATGGCCTGGCCCTGAGGCCGATGAGCAGCAGCAACCAGGCCGTCACCGCGAGCCCGGCGACCACCCGGCTCCATGCCCTCCGAACCGACTCGAACGCCTCCCCCTGCGTCACCTCCTCGGAGGAGATGGAAAAGAGCGTCCGCTCCTGCCAGTTGAAGTCGCGTATTGCGGGACCCGTCGCCTGTTCGGAGTGCGTGATCCGGATCGCCCGTCCGACATCGGACCGGAATCGGGTGGCGAAGGCGGCCTCTTCGTCGGGTACGTCGGGGGGCATGTCGCTCTGGAGCAGCGCGGCGGCCACCGCGGTCGCGCCGCTCGCGCCGATGCGTTCCGTGAAGTACAGATAGCTGTAGACCGGGCCTTGCCCGAATACGTACCGGTCCCAGCCCGAGCGGGCATCGAGGGGCACAACCCCCTGGTGATTGCCCGCCCAGGCGACCAGGTCCGTGCGCGCGTCGAATACCGCGATTGCATGCAGGTCGGCTTCGCGCCGCACGTCTTCCAGAAAGGCCCAGTAGCCGGGCGAGCCCCCGTCGAACTCCCGGCCGGCGACCTGAGAGGCCGCCACGGTCCCGCGGTCGATCAAAGTCTCGAAGCGCTGGTCCAGGGCCGCTTCCAGGCGGGCCTCGCGTCCGCTCCGGAAGCGATCCCAGTCGCCGGCCACCAGCGCGAAGCGCGCGGAGCCCAGCATCCCGCTCGCGATCCCGGCCAGAAGGACAAGGGCGGCGGCGAACGTCCAGGGATTGCGACCGGACCGGCGGGACACCATCCGGAGCACGCCCGGAACAGCCGCCAGTGCACTCGCCAGCAGCCATCCGGGCGCGGACCAGCGCGTCCATACCGCCAGCGCCGCCACGCTCAGCCACAACAGCGCGGACACGGCGGACTGTCGTGACTCGGCCCGCAGGAGGCCCCTGAGCAAGGAGGAAACGCCGTTCATCGTGGCGTCAGCGCGGGTTGCGCATCCGCTTCCCAGCCTCCGGAGGACCGGACCGCGAGGCCCGCGGCTGCTCCGCGACCGCTGCAATCGGTGACATGCGGGAATCGGTTTGCAGGATCCGTCCCCCGGCTGGGGTGTAGTCGGATGTCGTTTCGATCACTTGCGACCGAGGCTCCGTCCGTGCGACGCATTCTCTTCCCTGTACTTCTTTTCACCCTCGCCGGATCCCCTCCATCCAGCGGCGCTTCCGCCCAGATCACCATCCTGGACCGGGGCGAGTTCGAGGTGGCCGTCAACGGCAGGGGAGTGGGGACCGAGACCTTCTCGATCCGCCAGGTGGGCACCGGGAGCGAGGCCCGGGTCATCGCCGCGGGACAGATTCGCGCCGCCCTCCCCGACGGCGCGAACACGATGGACATGCTCATGGAGCTGACCGGCGCCGGCTGGATGCCCTCCGCCTATCAGAACAAGGTAGGAGGCGAGGGGGCCCGGGAGATCGGCTTCGAACTCCGCGGCGCCCGTTTCGAGTCGCGCGTCACATCCGATATCAGGGAGCAGGTGAAGGAGTATCGGGCCGCCCCGGGCACCAGG
>VYDD01000020.1:8873-13569 GCA_009843625.1 Gammaproteobacteria bacterium
GGGACGGATTTCAGGCCGAGGCCCAGGTCATCCTCGCCGGAACCGCCGAGTTGCGCATCGGCGGGGAGGTGATGCCGGCGCGGCACTACCGGGTGCGAGCCGGAGAGCTGCGCTGGGAGGCATGGCATGATGCCGAGGGCAGGGTCTTGCGGGTCGTGGAGAGTTCCACGGGATACTCCGCCGTCCGCCTGACCCGCCCCGGGTCCTGAGCCGTCCGTGCCGGGTACATCCTGCGGCTCCGACGAGTGGCCGGACCCTGCGGCATCGGCTCAGCGGTGAAACCCCATCGGACACGGGCTCGTATGTTTCGCGGCCGCAACAGGCCGCAGACCGCCATCCAAGCAAGGGAGAACGATACGGTGTTCAGGATGATCCCGATTGCCAGGTGCGCGCTGGCGCTCCTGCTGTGTTGCGCGACGTCGTCCTGGCTGCAGGCCCAGGAGGTGCCTTCCCGCCTCACGCTCGACGAAGCAATCCGCATTTCCCGGCTGCAAAACCCCGGCTTCCAGTCGGTTCGCAACGACTCGCGCGTTGCGGACTGGTCGGTTCGTTCCGCCTACGGCGACCTGCTGCCCTTCGCCAATCTGAGCTCGAGCCTCTCCTGGCAGGGAAGAGGTGAACAGCAGTTCGGAAGCCTGACGACCAGCCAGCTGGGGTTCGGCAACGAGCCCTCCTACTACTTCTCCAGCTACAACGCAGGCCTCAGCTACTCCATCGGCGCCGAGTCGCTGTTTCGCCCGGGGCGAGCAAAGGCAGCCCGAAACGCCACGGTCGCGCTCATCGACCAGGCCGAAGCCAACCTCGTTCGCGACGTCACGATCGTCTACCTGGACGTTCTGCGCCAGCAGGAGGGATACCTGCTCGCCCAGCAGGAGCTGGAGCGCGCGCGTTTCAACCTGCGCCTGGCCGAAGGGCAGCTGGAAGTGGGCACGGCGACCCCGCGCGACGTGCGCCAGGCGGAAGTGTCGGTCGGCCGCGCCGAGGTCACCCTTCTCCAGGCCGAATTCGCGGTAAGCAATGCGCGCATCGCCCTCCTGGTCGTGCTCGGAGCGGAGGTGCCGCAGGAATTCACCGTCGTGAGCGCGTTCGAGGTACGCGAGCCGGTCTGGTCGGAAGCGGAACTGGTGGCGATGGCGCTCGAGGGCAATCCCGGGCTCATCGCCGAGCGGGCCAATGAGGCCGTTGCCGCAAGCGACGTAAAGATGGCGCGGTCCTCGTACTACCCTTCCCTGTCCCTCAGCGCGGGGCTGAGCGGGTTCACGCGCGAAGCGTCCAGCGTGGAATCAATGATCAGCCAGTCCAGGGCCCGGGTAAGTGGCCAGCAAGAGCAGTGTCGCGTGCTTAACCAGCTGTACGGCCTCCTGGGCAATCCTCGGACGGAGGACTGCGACAGCATCGTCTTCACGCCCGATCAGGAAGAGGCCATCATCGCGCAGAACAACGCGTTCCCGTTCGACTTCACGCGCCAGCCGCCGCGGGCCTCCCTCACGGTGAGCGTGCCCGTGTTCCAGGGCTTCAGCCGGCAGTTGCAGGTCGAGAACGCGCGCGCCGCCCGCGAAGACGCGCGCCATCGGCTGCGAGGCGCGGAACTGGATCTGCGGGCGCAGATCGCCTCCAGTCTGGCAGCCGTGCGCACCGCGTACGAGACGGAACTCATCGAGCAGCGCAACCAGGCCGTTGCGGCGGAGCAGCTGCGCCTGGCCACCGAACAGTACCGCGTCGGTTCCGCGAGCTTTCTGGACCTGGTCGAGGCGGAGACCGTCATGGCGCAGGCCGACCGCGAACGCGTCGCCTCCATATATTCATATCACGACCTGCTCGCCAATCTGGAAGCACTGGTGGGCGCGAGGCTGCGGCCCTGACGCCCGTCGGAAGCTACGGGGAAGCGACAGGGCAACTCTGCCCAGGGTCCTGGACCGGAATTCGGGAACAACATCCAAATGACGCTTAGAGCAAAGATCGCCATCGGCGTGCTCGTGGTAACCGTCCTCGTGGTCGCCGGAGTGCTGACCACGCTTCAGACGCGCAACACCGGCACGCAGGTGCGCACGGAGGAAGTAGGCCGGCGCGACCTGGAAGCGATCGTCACCGCGAGTGGCAACATCCGGGCGCGGCGAACCGTGGACATCAGCTCCGACGTCTCGGGCCGCATCGTCGAACTCAACGTCGACGAAGGCGACGATGTGCAGGAAGGACAAGTCCTTCTGCGCATCGACCAGACGCAGTTCCAGGCCGCCGTGGCGCAGTGGCGAGCCGGGCTCTCCCAGCGGGAGGCGCAGGCGGCCCAGCAGAACGCCAGCCTGATCCAGGCGACGCGCGAGTACGATCGCATGCAGGGGCTCTGGACGCGCGACTCGACGCTCGTCAGCCGGCAGCAGGTCGACGACGCCGGGACGCAGGCCGAGGTCGCGCAGGCTCTCTTCACCGCCGCGGAGCACGGCGTGGACCAAGCCCGCGCAACGCTCGCCGAGGCCGAGGATCGGCTGTCCAAGACCACCATCCGGGCTCCCATCTCGGGCAGGGTCACCCGGCTCAACATCGAGCTCGGCGAGACCGCCATCGTGGGCACGATGAACAACCCGGGCAGCCTGCTGCTCACCGTCAGCGACCTGTCGGTGATCGAGGCGGTGATGCAGGTCGACGAGACCGACGTGCCGGAGATCAGCATCGGCGACAGCGCCGCCATGGAACTGGACGCGTTTCCGGACACGGAGTTCGCCGGGACCGTGACCGAAATCGGGAACTCCGCCATCCGGCCTCCCTCGAGCACGGCGGGCACGGGCCAGACCCCCACCATCGACTTCGAGGTGGTGATAACGCTGGACGACCCGCCGGTCGAGTTGCGGCCGGACCTTTCGACCACGGCCGACATCGTCACCGAGACTCGTGAGCAGGCGCTCGCGATTCCGATCATCGCCCTCACGATTCGCGACCGCTCGGAGGACGAGGCGGACGGGAACGATTCCAATGGCGACGAGGAGTTCGGCGACGGTTCGACGGAATCGGAGGACACGCGCAGGGAAGACGAGGATGAGGATGAGGAGGAAGAGGAAGGCGTCTTCGTGGTGCGCGACGGCGAGGCGCGTTTCGTTCCGGTCGCCGTGGGGATCGCGGGACAGGAGTACTTCGAGGTGCTCTCCGGACTCTCGGAGGGCGACACGGTGGTGAGCGGCCCGTACCAGCGCATTCGCGAACTCAGCGATGGCGAGGAAGTGCGGACCGACAGTGCCTCGGTAGAGCCGGACGAGCCGGCCTCGTGACCCGCGGACGGACCTGAGGCGGTCATGCAGCTCTGGGAAGGCGTACGGCTGGCGCTGGGCTACATCCGCAGCGAGAAGCTGAAGAGCTTTTTCAGCCTCCTCGGCGTCATCGTCGGCATCATGTTCCTGATCGTCGTGGTCAGCATTATCGAGGGCGTCGACCGCTACATCCGGGACGATCTGTCCTCAATGGTCTTCGGCGTAAACACGGTGTCCGTGCAGCGAAGCCGGCCGAATGTCGTGGACGGCGATCCGGTCTCCCTGCGCCGCGCCGCGCGGCGGCCCTGGATCGAACTGGGTGACGCCGAGGCCATTCGCGAACGGCTGGAGACGCCGGCCCTGGTGGGGACGGAGACCAACATCGGCGGCGAGGTCGAAGGACCGGGCGGCCGCAAGCTGGAAAACGCATGGCTCATCGCGGCCTCCCCGGAAATCTTCACCATTCGTGACTACGGAGTGGAGCTGGGCCGCCCGTTTTCACAGGAAGAGGCGGGCCGGGGGGCATCCGTCGCGGTTCTGGGCAAGGGTGCGGCCGAGCTGCTGTTCGAGGACGCGGATCCCCTGGGAGCAACGGTACGCATTCGCAACGCTCCCTATCGTGTCGTCGGCGTGATCGAGGAACAGGGATCCATGCTCGGCTTCTCGCGAGACAACATGATCGTCGCACCCGCCCGTTCGCCGTTGCGGCGGGTCCTGCGCCGGCGGGACTTCGTGAGCCAGGTGGTCGTCCAGACCGAGACTCCGGAATCGCTCCGGGAGGCCCAGTCCGAGCTCGAAGGGATCATGCGCGCCCGGCACGGTCTGCGGCCGAGCGAGCCCAACGACTTCGACCTGGAAACGGCCGAGGAAAGCCTGAGCTTCTGGGACACCATCTCGCGCGTGCTCTTCGTCGCGTTCCCCGGCCTCGTGGCGATCTCGCTGGTCGTGGGCGGCATCGTGATCATGAACATCATGCTGGTGTCGGTCATGGAGCGCACCCGCGAGATCGGGGTGCGCAAGGCCATCGGGGCGCGGCGCAAGGACATTCTGTTCCAGGTGCTGGTTGAAACCGCCACGCTCTCGGGGGTGGGAGCGGTGATCGGCATCGGGATCGGGATCGGGCTCACCTTCATCGTACGCGCGGCTTCACCCCTGCCGGCGGCGGTCGCGCCCCACTGGATCGCGCTGGGTGTCGTGTTGGGGGTGTCGGTGGGCGTGATCGCCGGGGTCTACCCGGCGGCGCGGGCGTCCAAGCTCGATCCGGTCGATGCCCTGAGGTACGAGTGATGAAGGCGAACCTGAACACGCTCGGCGAGGGTATCCGGATCGCCCTGAGCGCGATCGGGGCGAGCAAGGTGCGCGCAGGGCTCACCATCCTCGGCGTAGCCATCGGGGTCGCGGTAGTGGTCACCATGGCGGCGATGATCACGGGAATCCGCAGCAGCATCTTCGAGTCC
>VYDD01000020.1:13579-14883 GCA_009843625.1 Gammaproteobacteria bacterium
CTTCGAGGCGGCTGGCCCGGAGAACTTCTTCGTCATGCCGTTCGACTTCAGCGAAATCCGTCTGACGGGGGACGGGAGCGGCCGCCCGCCCTGGTGGAACCGGCCCGATCTCACGCACGAAGAGATCCGCCGTATCGAACGTTTGCCCGCCGTGGACGAGGCGACGGTGGACTTCGACTTCAGCGTCACCATGTCGTTCGAGGGAAATCGCGTTACCAACATTCAGTCGAGCGGCAACTCGGCCGGCTGGCCCAGCTACACGGCGGGAGATTTCTCCGCGGGCCGCAACTTCGTTCCCAGCGAGGTACAGCAGGCGCGGGCGGTCGTTGTCCTTTCGCGCCCCCTGGCCGAAGAGTTGTTCGGCCAGCGCGATCCCGTTGGCAGGAGTATCCGGGTTTCCGCAAGGACGCGGGGCGTTAACCCGCTCTTTCGGGTCATCGGCGTCTTCGACCTGGAGGGCAACGTTTTCGCCGAGGTCGTCGACCACTTCGCCATCTTTCCGTGGACGAGCGCCGAGAAGCGACTCAAGGCCAGGAACCCGTTTCAGAACTTCCTGTCGCTCGTGGTGGTGCCCAGCCCCGATTTCGATCGTGACGAAGCCAAGGACCAGGTCACCACGGTTCTGCGGTCCATGCGAGGGCTCGGCCCCGGTGACGACAACAACTTCGCGCTGATCGAGTCCCAGCAGATGATCGACACGTTCGATCAGCTCACCGCCGTGTTTTTCCTCGTGATGATCGCGCTCTCGTCCGTCGCCCTCCTGGTAGGCGGTATCGGTGTGATCGGGATCATGATGATCTCGGTGACGGAACGGACGCGCGAGATCGGCATCCGCAAGGCCGTCGGCGCAACCCGGAACGAGATCCTCTGGCAGTTCCTGGTGGAGGCTGCGGTGCTGACCTTCATGGGAGGCGCGATCGGGCTGGCGCTGGGAGCGGCGCTGGCGACCGGCATCGAGGCGCGGACGCCGCTCCCCGCAGCCATCCCGCTTTGGTCGGTCATCGCGGCGCTGGTTTCCGCCATTGTGACAGGGATGCTGTTCGGCCTCTTCCCGGCTCTGCGCGGCGCGCGCATGACACCGGTCAGGGCGTTGGGCTTCGAGTAGGACGATCCGAGGCCTGCCCGTCTGCGACGAGGCAGCGCACGTCCACCACCAGCCGCCGCCAACTGGGCACGCGGTCATTTCCAACGCGCAGGGCGGTCGCCCGGGTGCGTCCGCCCGCCCGCAGCCAGGGTCCCAGCCAGCCGCCGATCTCGGGAGGCAGGTAGCCCACCGGATCGCCGGCGGGCAGGTGCACCCACAC
>VYDD01000406.1:0-8429 GCA_009843625.1 Gammaproteobacteria bacterium
GCCCATGAGGCCGTTGGGGTTGATCTCGAAGAAATACCCGGTGCGTCCGTCGTTGAAGGTGTCGAGGATCCACATGAAGCGGTCGTCGGTCATCAGGGGCGCGTCCCGCTGCATCTGGTAGGCGAGAATGCCCTCCGGATCGTCGTACAGGATGGCGCTGATGTAGATGTTGTCCTCGTCGAACAGGACCCGCACCTCGGTCCTCTGGGAGGGAACTCCGCCCTCGACCGGCTCCTGCTGCGTGAAGTCCGTGATCGGAACCGCGCGGCCCCAACTGGCTTCGTCCACCCGCCCGTCGGGCCCCGACCCCGCGGCATCCGCCGCGCGCCATTTCAAGGACACGCCGAAGGCGAGGAATGTTGGGAGCGTCGTCCGCACAATCCCCGGGGGCGTGTCGTGTCGCGGACGGGCCCGGAAAAAAGGCCCCTCCGCGAGAGCAGCGAAGGGGCCCGGAACTGCTGAGAAACTCAACGATCAGCCGCCGCTGGGCCAAGCCGGACCCATGTTCATCTGGGTCACTTCACCCATGCCCGTGTAGACGAACTTCTGCACCCGCTTCCCCTCGTAGGTTTCGGTGGTGAAGATGTTGCCCTGCGAGTCGGTGGCGATGCTGTGCACCGCGAAGAACAGGCCGGGCTGCCGCCCGCCGTCGCCGAAGCTGTACAGAACCTCCATGCTCTCGCGCAGGATCACGTACACCTTCATGTTCTGGCCGTCCGCGACGTACATGTAGGTCTGCTCCGCGTCGGGCGAGAAGGCGACGTCCCAGGTGGAGCCCTGCGAAAGCGTCTGGGGCGCGATGAACACCTCGTCCACATAGGTGCCGTCGGTCTGGAATACCTGGATGCGGTCGGAGGCGCGGTCGCACACGTAGACCAGCCCGTCGCGCGACGGATCGGCGCAGTGCACCGGTCCGCGGAACTGCTGGGCGGGCGGGATGTCCGGCGAGTAGGGCATGAACTCGTACTCGTCGTCCGGCTCGTTGCCGTAGGCGCCCCAGAAACGCTTGAACTCGCCGGTGTCCATGTCGACGACGACCACCCGCTTGTTGAGGTAGCCGTCGGCCATGTAGGCCTCGTTGGCCGCGGCGTCGAAGGCGATCTTGGCGACCCGGCCGAAGTTCTCGGTGTCCATGCTGTTCTCGCGCATGCCGGAGCGGCCGATCTGCATGAGGAACTCACCCTCGCGGGTGAACTTCACCACGTGGTTGTCCTGGCCGCCGTTGCCGCCGATCCAGACGTTGTCCATGTGGTCGACCACGATGCCGTGGTTGGAGGTGGGCCATTCGTACTCGGCGCCCTCCTGGGGTCCGCCCCAGGCGTTGACCAGATTGCCCTCCGGGTCGAACTCGAGAACCGGGGGCGCCGGCTGGCAGCACTCGCTCAGGGGCGGGTCCTGGGCGAGCCCGATCTCGGTGCGCGCCGCGAACTGGTCCGGAGTGTTGCGGTGCACGATGTAGACGTGGTCGCGCGAGTCGACAGCCACGCCGATGGTGGCGCCCAGCAGCCAGTGGTTCGGGAGCGGCTTGGGCCAGAAGGGGTCGACCTCGAACATCGGCGCCATGCCGTCGCCTCCGTCCATGTCCATCGACATCTGGGCCGTCTGCATGCCGGCGTCCGCGCAGGCGGCCGCGACGACGACGAGAATCGCTGCGGCAAGAAGATTGCGTACTCGTGTCATCCCTTCATCTCCTTTGTCGAAAAAGGCTGGATCACCAGCGCCAAGAGGGATCTGAGACAGACTGACAGTATACGGCCTTGATGCCGCGCGCGCACATTCGGGCAGACCGCGGTCGGCTTGTTCGGGGAAGGCCGGGCCGGTTACGATTCCTGCGGCTCCGGTCGGCGTTGCAGCAGGTGGCGGCGCCTGGCCAGGATCTCGGCGCGCCCCAGCCTCGACAGCCATGCGCAGAACACAACTTGCCATCGTCGGTCTCGCCTTCGTGGTCGCGGGGGTGGTGAGCCTGACGCGTCCTTCCGCGCCGCTCGAAGGGGCTCCGGTGCCTCACGACATCCCCGCCGACGCCATCGTGCGCATGTTCGTGAAGCCCGAGGGCGACCGCCTGCGGCTCCTGGTGCGCGTGCCCCTCAACACGATGCAGGACATCGTCTTCCCGACCTTCGGACCGGGCTACCTCGATATTCCCGAGGCCGAAGACGAGATCCGCCAGGGGGCGATGCTCTGGATCGGCACTCCACTGCAGCTCTTCGAGAACGGGGAGCCGCTTCCGGTTCCCGAGCTGGTGGCGGCGCTCGTCTCGATTCCCTCGGACCGCTCGTTCACCAGCTACGAGGCGGCGCTGGAGCACGTCACCGGCCCGCCGCTCGCTCCCGAGACCCAGCTCGTCTGGCAGCAAGCTTTGCTAGACATCCTCTTCGAGTACCCCATTGCGTCAGCCGACTCCGAATTCTCGATGGACCCCGGGCTGGAGCGGCTTGCGCTGCGGGTGAACACGATCCTGCGCTTCCTGCCCGCGGAGGGCGCGGAGCGGCTGTACCAATACACGGGCCACCCCGGGGTCGTGCGCCTGGATCCCCGCTGGCACCAGGCGGCGTGGCGCTTCGTCGTGCTCGGCTTCCAGCACATCCTGGACGGCATCGACCACCTGCTCTTCCTGCTCTGCCTTGTCGCGCCGCTGCGCAGGATCCGCTCGCTGGTGATTCTCGTCACCGCCTTCACCGTCGCGCACTCGGTGACGCTGGCAGCCTCCGCCTTCAACTTCGCCCCCAACACCCTCTGGTTCCCGCCGCTGGTCGAGACCCTCATCGCCGCCTCGATCGTCTACATGGCGCTCGAGAACATCGTGGGCACCAAGGTGAAGACCCGCTGGATCATCACCTTCGCCTTCGGCCTTGCCCACGGCTTCGGGTTCTCGTTCGCGCTGCGCGAAACCATGCAGTTCGCGGGGTCGCACCTGGTGACTTCACTGCTGGCGTTCAACGTGGGGGTGGAGCTGGGTCAGCTCGCCGCGCTGCTGATCATCGTGCCGGCGCTGGAGCTGCTCTACCGCTTCGCGATCAGGGAGAAGATCGGCAACATCCTGCTCTCCGCCCTGGTGGCGCACACGGCATGGCACTGGATGACGGAACGGTGGGGCGTGCTCACCCAGTACACGTTCCGCTGGCCCGTCTTCGACCTCGGGCTCCTGGCGCGCACCCTGGCGCTGGTGGCGCTGACGCTGGCGGTGATGGGCGCCACCTGGCTGGTGATCGGCTGGATCCGGCGGCCGGAAGCGGGCGAACCTCCGGAGCCAACCCTTCGGGATTCCTGACCGCGAGCCGCCGCTCGCGCGGCGTCAGCTGCCGATTCCGAAGCAGTAGAAGAAGCCGTTGCCGCCCGTGCCCTGCAGGTCCTCCTGGCCACAGCCGCGCGAGGCGTGCGCCGAGTTCCAGGACGTGGGGTTCTGCCCGCCGCCCACGCGGTCGTGGTGGCCCACCAGCGCGCTGCCGTCGCCGCCGTTGCTGGTCCAGTTCTCGCAGGTGGTGTCGCCGTCCGTGTCGGAGGCCATGCCGTCCATGGTCGAACCGGTGATGATGTCGTGCATGTTGGGCGAGTCGCCGCGGCCGTTCACCTCCTCGCCGCGCTCGGTGAGCGAGTTCTCCTTGCCCAGCAGGTTGCTCTCGGAGTGGAGGTCGTCCACGTCGCGGGCGACCATGGTGCCGGCGTAGTTGTACCAGGGGCCGTCGCCGATGCGGTCGCGGGCGTTCTCCCCCGATTCGCCGGTCGTGCTCAGGTAGGCGCGCCAGATAAGGTCGCCGGCGCCCACCGCGTAGGCCCGGTCCTGGCAGATCTGGTCGGCTCCCTGGAGGCCGCCGAGGTTCGCTCCGTCGCCGGACCCGGCGCTGGTGAGGAAGAAATTCATCTGCGCGCTCTGCGCGTGTGCGGCCTGTGCGCCGGCGGCGAGCGTCACGACGAGGATCGGGAGTAGCTTGCGCATGCGTCATCTCCTGTTGATGCGGTGGCCGTCATGTCGGGATGCAGGCTGCGCGCAAGCCGGGCGCGTGGCCGTATCGATGGCTGCGGGGCCGCCTGGAATCGCCGAATGGGAACAGTAGCAGATTGGGCGACCTGGCCCCGCCCGGCAAGATCATTCCACCTTTCCGGATGCCCCGCCACGCGGTTGTCCGGCACGATCGTCCGCCGGCCGCCCGGGCCTTCCGGGTCTTGCCGGGCGGCAAGGTGCGGATCAATACTGGCACGGACGGTGGCCGAGCGTCGGCCGCCCCGGAAACCGCCAACCATTCCCCGTCAACACGGATGGTACTCATGCCAGGAACTCGCAGATGGAGCCCGTGGTCGTTGGCCGCACTTCTTGCCGCGCTGGGCTGTGGTGGCGGGGGCGATGCGGGTGACTCGATGGACGAGGGCGGGATGGCCGAAGAAGCGGCCGCCATGGACGACGCCATGAGGGTCCACATCACCGAACCCGCCGACGGCGCAACGGTCGACGGCAGCTCCGTCCGGGTCGTCTTCGAGGTAGACAACCTCGAGGTCGTCGAGGCGGGAGTGATGGACCCGGGCACCGGGCATCATCACCTGCTGATCAACGCAGACCTTACGCCCGCCGACCAGCCCATTCCCGCGGTCGAAGGCAGCTACGTCCACTTCGGCCTGGCCCAAACCGAGTACGAGATGACGGATCTGGAGCCGGGCGACTACACGATCATCGCGGTCGTGGCGGACGGCTTGCACGTGCCGCTGCAACCCTGGGTGGTCGACACGGTTCGCTTCACCGTTCGGTAGGCTCGCCTATCTGGTGCAGGCGATCTCCCCGGGTCCCCCCGGACTCCCCAGCGTGGTCGCTGTCGCGTCGCCGTAGTAGACCGAGCATCCGTCGTCGTCTTCAAAGGCCTCGTGGGCCGCGGTTGCGGACCAGCCGGTACCCGATGCTTCCGTGACGGTGAAGGTGTGATGTCACGTGGTAAGATAATGTTATGAAGCAACTTACGGGACTTGATATCGCGCGGTTACCTCATTGCATCCCTCTTCCCGAACGGGAATCCAATCGACCGCATCGGATACCACTGGAGTCTACCGATCGTCTCCTTTGCGTAGCCACAGCAGGCGTTCCGCAGCCCGCGGCGGGTGCCGCTATGGGCACGTCGGGCCACCGCGATGGTCCTCGATGGTCGCCAGCCACGCTTGGAACGCGGCGTCGCCCGGAGCGCAAAGCCCCGTGTTCACCCAGTAAAACAACTTGAGCCGCAGCTTCGTCAATTCCATGGGAAGCGGACCGGCGAGTCCGGGGTTCCAGCCTACCGAGAGTCTGGTAAGTTCGGAAAGCTCACCCAGTTCTGGAGGCACGGGACCACTCAGATCGTTGCCTTGAACAAGGAGTTCCTTAAGACTTGCGAGGTTGCCCAGTTCGCGGGGGATCGAACCGGAAAGGGAGTTCCAGTAGAGTGCGAGGACGGTGAGGTCTTGGAGCCTTCCAAGCTCCTTCGGAATCGGACCGGACAACTGGTTATCGTCGAGCCTCAGCAACTCAAGGTCCGCAAGGTTGCCCAGTGACGCCGGGATGGGGCCGGTCAAGGCGTTGTCAACCAGAATGAGTTGAGTCAGCTTGGTCAGGTTGCCAAGCTCGGCGGGGATGGGACCGATGAGGTTGTTTTCCCACGCCAAGAAGCGCTCCAAATCGGTCAGTCTTCCGAGTTCGGGCGGGATGGGGCCACTCAACTGGTTCTCCTCGATACTCAGGACGATCAGGTCGGTTAGGTCGCCAAGCTCGGGCGGTATCGGCCCGCTGAGGTTGTTCTCGTAAACGTAGAGTTTCTCCAAGCTCGCCAGTTCCCCGAACCGGGGCGGGATGGGGCCGCTCAGTTGATTCTGATCGAGAACCAACTCCTTGAGGTCGGAGAGGTTGCGCCATCCGAGGAGGGGAAGTCCGCCGGTCAGACGGTTTCGGTCCAGATGGAGTCTCGCCAGCTTTGTCATTTGGAGCACCGAAGCCGGAAACCCGCCCCGGAGGTTGTTCTCACCGAGATACAAGAAGAGAACCTGCTCGTTGCCGATTCCCGACGGATGCACGCCGTACCAGTACCCGATTGGGTCTTCGGACAGCCATCCGTCCGACCGATCCCATTCCGCTCCCTTCGTGTCACGGTACACCAGTTCAAGGTGGCGTCGATCATAGCTCAGCCTCTGCAGGACGCGTCCGCCCGGGCGCACCTCCAGTGGCTGCTCACAGGCGACCAAGAGCATGAATGCGGACGGCACGAGGACGGCGAGGCGTCGTTTGAGAGGGCCGAGTGTGCTCAACATGGCCGTCCTGAGGGCGAGGATGGCGCGCGACTCGCGGCGATTGCGGATGGCGATCACCGTTGGCTGGCAGCTCCGGGGATGGGTCCAGCCGCCGCGTTGGTGGCTCAACGGCTAGACCGACGGGGAGGGGGTCGATCGCCTCGGAGAGGATGCCGACCGACCGTTTCTTCACGGCTTGGCCGAACGGTAACCATCGGGGTCCACCGATCTTTTTCGTCGGGTGGACACAGCACGCTTTCCAAAGCCCCCTGCGGTACCGCTACGGGCACGTCGGACCACCGCTATGATCCTCGATGCTCGCCAGCCACGCCTGGAACGCGTCGTCGCTCGGAGCGCATAGCCCCGTGTCGAACCAAGTAAACGTCGTGAGTTGCAGGTTCTTCAATTCGATGGGCAGCGGACCGGTGAGTCCGGGGTTCGAAGCTATCGAGAGGCTGTCAAGCATGGAGAGCTCGCCCAGTTCCGGGGGGACGGAACCAACCAGATCATTGCCCCAAGCGAAGAACACCTTGAGTTCCTTGAGACCACCCAGTTCCGGAGGAATCGGGCCGGACAGGTCGTTTGCGGAGAGCGCGAGGTGAGTGAGATTCTGGAGCCTTCCAAGATCCTTCGGAATGGCGCCGGACAGCTTGTTGAAGTCAAGCCTCAGATACCAAAGGTCCGCAAGTTGGCCCAACGACGCCGGAATGGGGCCGGACAACTGGTTCTGGTGGAGTTGCAGCATCTCAAGGTCCGCAAGGTCGCCAAGCGATGACGGAATTGGACCGGTCAGGGCGTTCTCGAAAAGGTGCAGTTCCGTGAGGCTTTCGAGTCCACCGAGTTCCGTGGGTATTCGTCCAGAAAGCTGGTTGTCGTGAAGTTCCAGCCACAAAAGGTTCGAGAGGTTCCCCAGTTCGGGTGGGATGGGGCCGCTCAAGTCGTTTGAGTGCAACCTGAGAGTACGAAGCTTCGAGAGGTTGCCCAGTTCCGGGGGTATGAGGCCATCGAAACCGGTTTCCCAGCCCCAAAGCGACTCCAGATTGCTCAGCTTGCCCATGCCAGCCGGAATCGGGCCAGTCAGTTGATTCGAGTAGAGGTTCAAGTCCCTGAGTTCGGGTAGCCGTTCCCATCCGAACGTGGGGAGTCGACCGGTGAGGCGGTTTCCAGCGAGAAAGAGTTGTTCCGCTTTGCTCAACTGGAGCACCGAAGCCGGGAAAGCACCTTCTAGGTTGTTGGCACTGAGATACAAACGCTCAACCTGTGGGTAGCCACCGCCTGCACGTATCCACACGCCGTGCCAGAGTCCGATACTCGCTTCCGACATCCATGCGTCCGAACGATGCCATTGCGGCCCCTTCGTCTCGCGGTACAGCCGCTCAAGGCTGGCTCGGTCACCGCTCAGCCTCACCACAACGCGTCCGCCCGGGCCTGCCTCTGTTGGCTGCTCACAGGCGACCAGGAGCAAGAACGTAGACGGCACGAGGAAGAAGAGAAGCCGTAATCGTTGATGCGCCAACAGTTTTTCCCTATCCGGATACGAGCCTGCCCCGGCGAGGGATGTAGCCCCATGCCGAGGAAGAGGCGCTGGCGAAAGCAACCTTCAGAATACCGGAGCGCGGCGGAGAGACGCAAAGCGGCGGACCCATGGGCCGCATGCGTCACCGTCGACCGAAGCTTCGCTTGGTTCGAAGACCGGGCGGCCGGTTGCGGCGACAATCGAGTCCACCGATGGCGAACGAGCGGTGTGCATGAGACATCGGGGTCGATGTGCACGGAATCCGCTCGCACGATGCGCGCCTCGCCCGTGCCGCATGTCGCTGGCCGCCCTGACGTTGCGCCGCGGCCGCCGAGCCGCCGGTTGCCAATCCGGGTCTTCGGGCCGTGGACGGGAGCGACTTGTCGGTTTCGATGCCCAGTGCGGGCATCGCGGCGGATGGGGATGCGCACACCCCCACCCGCCGCCTCCGGATCGCTCCCGTTCCAGCAATCCTTGCGGGAAGGCCAAGAGCGCCGCCGTGAGAGCGACGGATGACCGCACGGCCACGCTGAAGGCGGAATGAAGCGCCGCAATGGGACGGCGGACCCTCCCCAGTCGGACGACGAGGGCCAGCGCCTCGCCCGGCAGGGCGGTCGCCTGCAATCCGCGAACCTCGTTCGGAGCGCGGACCTTTTTTGGGGGGGTCGGAGGG
>VYDD01000406.1:8439-14743 GCA_009843625.1 Gammaproteobacteria bacterium
CGGGCGCGCCCCCCCCCCCCCCCCCCCCCCCCCCCCGCCAGCCGCGAATGTTGAACATCGCGTGGGCTGGCTTACGGACCAAAAGGCCGTCAGCCAGCCCCTCGGCGGAGCCGCTAAACGCGCCTCTCCGGGCATCGTCCGTAACAGCCTCGACCAGGCCGTCGCGTGCAAGCTCCTCGGCCTCCTCGTCGTCAGCCTCAAGGACGGGAAGGGCGACCGGCCCGGCTCCTGACTCCTCGGGACTGCGCCACGCTCTGCCGAGCGCCCGGTTTTCGGCCTACCCTTACACCTCGGAGACCCGAGATCGTGCGTTAGAGGCGCTCCTGTAGCCCGTAGGTCACCCGAAAAGACCTTGGATCGGCCAGAAACGGCTTCGGAGCCCCGAGCGCGGGGTCAGGTAGCGGTGCCCGCTCTCCCCGCCAGATACGCAGCCCAGTCGTCCATGAGCCGACGCCTCCGCTCGAACAGGTCGGTACGCCGGTACGCGGCCTCCACCTTGTTCTGGACCACATGAGCCAGCGCCGCCTCGACAACCTCCCGGGGATGGTCCGTTTCCTCGGCGGCCCAGTCCCGGAACGACGACCGGAACCCGTGCGGCACCGCCGCGATACGGTGCTTGCGGATCAACTGGCGCAACCGCTGTTCGATGAGGGGGCGACCGTTCAACCGGGTGAACACCAACCGGCTGTCCTCGCCGCCCAGCTTCCGGGCCTCGGCAAGGATCTCCACGGCGCGGCCACACAGCGGCACCCGATGCTCCCGCTTCGCCTTCATGCGCGTGGCGGGCACCGTCCACACTCTCTCGGCCAAATCGATCTCCGACCATTCGGCCCAGCGTACCTCGCCCCACCGCGCCGCCGTGAGCACCAGAAACTCGAACGCCAGCCGGGCCACCGGCATTTCGTCCGTCGTCCGCACCTTCCCGATCGCAGAGCCGACCTCACGGTGCGGAATCGCCTTCATGTGCTTCACGACCCGGTTCTGAGGCCCGAGCACCGACCGGACCCGGTCGCACGGGTTGTCGGCCCGGTACTCCATCGCCACGGCCCACTCGAACACCGAGCGCATGCGCTGGTGCACCGACTGCGCCGTGGAGCCCTTCGAGTGCCAGATCGGGGTCAGGATATCCAGCACATCGGCTGTCGCCACCTCCGAAACCGCCATGTCGCCGATCCGGGGGAAGGCGTAGCGCCGCAGAGTCGATAGCCAGTCCCTTCCGTGCCGCTTGCTGCGCCATCCGGCCTGCTTCTGCTTCAGGACGCGCCCGGTCGCCTCGGCGAAGCTGGGAATACCCCTCGCCCGCCGTCTCTCGGCGAGCGGATCGCCGCCCTCACGGGCGAGCTTCCGGTTGGCCCTCGCCATCTCGCGGGCCTCGGCCAGCGACACGAGCGCGGCGCTGCCGAGTCCGAAGTCGCGGCGGCGGCCGCGAATGACGAGGCGCTGCACCCAGCTCCGGGCACCGCTCGGCTGAACGTAGAGATAGAGTCCATTGCCGTCGCAGTGCCTCCCGGGACGTGCGGAGCGCACGAAGGCAGCCGAGAGCCGCTTGTGGGGGTGGCGGCCCTTCGGCTTGGTTTTCCGGGTCGGCGCGGGCGTGTGGGTTACGTCATCCATTACCTCATAATATGTGGGACCGGATCGGAAGTCAAGGAACGTGGCGGGAGCACGAGCGCGGGCATGTGTAGCTGTAAATCCATGAAAAACAATGATATGAGATACTTCCCGAAACATCATTGGACGTTACTGGATGCTACTATGCTACAGTGACGGTGACGGTCACCCGGTCCGAGGAAGAGAACGCGAGGTCGTCGAAGTCGTTCGAGTAGGTCAGTTCGTCGGCGTAATGGATCTCCTGCTGGGTGGCCAGGTTCCTGAGATCCGCCTGCATTGTCGCCACGAAGGCCCGGTCGCGCGCCGCCGTCAGCCGGGGAATCGCGATCGTGGCCAGAATGCCGATGATCAGGGTGACGAGAAGTAGCTCGATGAGAGAAAACCCACTTGAGTTGCGCATTGCCCCTCCCTGGAGATGATCTGCTCGCGCGGTCGCGGCCGCGCTTCTCGATGGCACCTTCAATCGAAACACGAGAGGCCGGGCGCTTCCATGGCGGGATGGGGCGTCTTTGGCAGAGCCGGCGGCGCGGGGCTCACATCTACCGCGCCGCTTGCGCTGCAGGTTAGACTATCCGTCGGTGGGAGCTGACGCGGAAGCGGGTTCCGCGGCGACAGGAAACCCGCGCAACCCAAACGACATGCACCGGCTCGACCTGAGCCCGTGCGGAGAGCGGACATGGACAACGGCGGGGCGCAGAACGGCACTCTTTCGATCACCGACAATCGTACCGGCGCCAGGTACGAGGTCGACATCCTGGAAGGCGACGTGATCCGGGCCATGGATCTGCGCCGGATCAAGGTGCGGGACACCGACTTCGGCATGATGGCGTACGATCCCGGCTTCTCGAACACGGCCAATACCCGCAGCACCATCACCTACATCGACGGCTCCAAGGGGATCCTGCAGTACCGCGGCTACCCCATCGAGCAACTGGCGGGAAGGGCCACCTTCCTGGAGGTGGCCTACCTGATCCTCAAGGGCGAACTGCCGACGGATGACGAGCTCGACGCCTTCCGCGACGAAGTCAGGATCCACACCTACATCCACGAGAACCTGACCAAGCTCATCGACGCGTTCCGCTACAACGCGCACGCGATGGGCATGGCGATCAGCACGGTCGCGGCGATGTCCACCTTCTATCCCGAAGCCAGGAACATCCACGACCCGGAGAATCGCTGGAAGCAGATCGTGCGCCTCATCGCCAAGATGCCCACCATTGCCGCCTTCACCTACCGCCATCACAAGGGGCTGCCGCTCGCGTATCCCGACAACAACCTGAACTACACGCAGAACTTCCTGTCGATGCTGTTCCGCATCGGCGTGCGCGAGTACGAGCCCCATCCGGCGCTGGAGCGCGCCCTGGAGGTGCTGTTCATCCTGCATGCCGACCACGAGCAGAACTGCTCCACGACCGCGATGCGGGTCATCGGCAGCTCCCAGTCCGACCCCTATTCGGCACACGCCGGCGCGATGGCGGCACTGTTCGGGCCTCTTCACGGGGGCGCCAACGAAGCGGTGCTGCGGATGCTCGAGGAGATCGGCAGCACCGATCACATCCCCGAATTCATGGAAAGCGTGAAGCGGGGCGAGCGGCGTCTCATGGGCTTCGGACACCGGGTGTACAAGGCCTACGACCCGCGCGCCAGCATCATCAAGCAGACGGCGCACGAGGTGTTCGAGGTGCTGGGCAAGAATCCGCTACTCGACATCGCCCTGGAGCTTGAGAAGATCGCGCTGGGCGAGGAGTACTTCATCCGGCGCAACCTGTATCCCAACGTCGACTTCTATTCGGGGCTCATCTATCAGTCGATGGGGTTCCCGTCGGAGATGTTCCCGCTGCTCTTCGCCATTCCCCGCACCGTGGGCTGGCTCACGCAGTGGGAGGAGATGGTCAACGACCGCGAGCAGCGCATCGCGCGTCCGCGCCAGGTCTTCGTGGGACCCGAAGAGCGTCGCTACCCGCAAAGCGGTTGATCGAACTCCTCGACCTCGAACATCTGGGTCTTCAGGGCGCGATCTCGTCCTTTCTGCTCGAGGTCCCCGAGCCGGTTCTGGTCGATCCGGGACCCGCGACCTGCCTGGATGCGCTCCGGGCCCGCCTGGCCGAGCGCGGTCTCGCGATCTCCGACCTGCGCGCCGTCTTCCTCACGCACATCCATCTGGACCACGCGGGCGCAACGGGGCATCTGGCTGCCGAGAACGACGCGCTGACCGTGCACGTGCACGCGGACGCCGCGCCCCACATTGCCGACCCGGAGCGCCTGGTGCGCAGCACACGGCGCACGTTCGGCGAGGAACACGACCGCCTGTGGGGAGAGGTGCGGCCGGTGCCGGCGCGCAACATCCGTCCGTGGGCACCGGGGGAGCGCGCCCCGCTGCGGCTCCTGCGCCCTGTTTCCACGCCGGGCCACATCGGCCATCACGTCGCCTGGCTGCACGACCGCGACGGCGTGCTGCTGTGTGGTGACGCGCTGGGCGTGATCCTCGACCGCCGCGCTCCCGTGCACCCGCCCACGCCGGCGCCCGGCGTGGACGCGGAGGCCTGGCAGTCGACGCTGGAGCGGGTGCGGATCTACGATCCCGACCGCTTCGCGGTGGCCCACTTCGGCATCTACGACGACTTCGGCGCCCGGCGCGAAGAGCTGAGCGAGGCGCTGGCGGCGCTG
Source organism: Gammaproteobacteria bacterium (assembly GCA_009843625.1). Taxonomy (GTDB): domain Bacteria; phylum Gemmatimonadota; class Gemmatimonadetes; order Longimicrobiales; family Gaopeijiaceae; genus BD2-11. Next base: position 12,718 of record VYDD01000406.1, read on the forward strand.
GAAGAGCGGGCGCGCGCCACCCTGGCGACGGACGACCCGCGGCTCGCTGAGGAGTACGAGAGGGAGACGAGGGAACGGCAGGCGGCGGCGATCGGGCAGGAGAGAGCCCGGCGCTACTTCGATGTATTCAACGCGGCCAACGACTGGGCCGGAATGCGGCTTTACCTGAAGCGTCTCGCTTGACCCTGCGCCGCTCATCCCTATCTTTCGCCGTTGACAACGCGGAAGCGAGGATCGCACGTTCCCTCCACCTTCGGCGCCAGGCGCCGCAGGGTTACGAGACGGGCCGGCCGGCGAGCAGCGTCGATCGGCCGCCCGGCGTTTCGTGTCCCGGGGTGGCCCGGGTTTTTTTGTCCCACGATGCCCGCCGGAAGGCGGGTTCATTTGAACCACGGAGGAACAGGCCATAAAGGAACAGAGGATCCGAGTCAACGACCAGATCAGAATCAGTCCCGTTCGGCTCATCGACGAGCGGGGCGGCCAGGTGGGAATCGTCTCCATAGAGGAGGCGCGCGAGAGGGCCGGCAGGGCCGGCCTGGATCTGGTCGAGGTGGCGCCGGCCGCGCGTCCGCCCGTATGCCGGCTCATGGACTACGGGAAGTACAAGTACAACGCGGCCCGCAAGGCCAAGGAAGCAAAGAAGAAGCAGCATCACATACAGATCAAGGAAGTGAAGTTCAGGCCGGGAATCGAGGATCACGACTACGACTTCAAGGTCCGGCACGCCCGCCGCTTCCTCGGCGACGGCAACAAGGTGAAGCTGACGATGATGTTCCGCGGGCGGCAGCTCTCGCACCCGGAGATCGGGCTGGAGGTGCTGAGGCGGGTGACCGAGGACCTGGAAGAGGTTTCGAAGATAGAGACGCGCCCGGTGAGGGAAGGGCGCACCATGACAATGGTGTTGGCTCCGAGGAGTTAGATCGTGCCGAAGATGAAGACCAACCGCGGAGCGGCCAAGCGGATCCGCCGCACCGGCCGCGGCAAGCTCCGCAGGATGAGAGCGTACAAGAGCCACATCCTCACCAAGAAGACCCGGAAACGGAAGCGCCGCCTGCGCTCCGCCACACTGGTGTCCGGCGCGGACGAGCGGAGGCTCCGCCGCCTGCTTCCCAACTCATAAGGCCGCGGGAGAGAGAACTCCATGCCCAGAACGACCGGCGCCCCTGCGCGCAAACGTCGCAAGAAGAAAATTCTCCGCCAGGCCAAAGGCTATTTCGGCGCCAGAAGGAAGCTGTACCGCACGGCGAAGGACGCCGTGGAGCGCGGCTGGGAGTACGCCTACCGGGACCGCAAGCAGAAGAAGCGAAATTTCCGGCGGCTCTGGATCACGCGCATCAACGCGGCCTCGCGGCAGCACGACCTGTCCTATTCCCGGTTCATCAACGGCCTCCAGCGGGCGGGTATCGAACTCGACCGCAAGTCGCTGGCCGACCTGGCCGTGCGCAACCCGGAGGCGTTCGCAGCCCTGGCGGATCGCGCCAAGCAGGGGCTGGCCGGTGCCTGAGCGCGGTTCGCGCGCCTAGTCCGACACTTCGTGTCCGAGGCCGGCTCTCTCGTTGACGAGCTCCGCGCGCTCGAACGGGAGGCGCGCGACGCCATCACCGGCACGAGCGATCCCGCTGCCCTGGAGCAGGTCCGGGTAGCGTTCCTGGGCCGCAGGGAAGGGCGCGTATCGCGCATCCTGCGCCAGCTCGGCGGCCTCGGCCCGGAAGCTCGCCCGGCCGTGGGCGCCGAAGCGAACCGGGTCAAGCGGGTGCTGCGGGGGGCGCTGGAAGAGCGGGAACGCCGCTTCGCACGAGAGCGCGCGGGCAGCGGTACGCCGGCGCGGGACCTCACGCTTCCCGGGCGGGACCGGTGGCGGGGCGCCCGCCACCCCGTCACGCTGGTCGTCGACGAGATCTGCGACATCTTCGCGCGCCTGGGGTTTACGCGCGCCCGCGGGCCCGAGGCGGAGACCGAGTGGTACAACTTCGTCGCGCTCAACACGCCCCTGGACCATCCCGCCGCGGACGAGCAGGACACCCTC
>VYDD01000340.1:0-5723 GCA_009843625.1 Gammaproteobacteria bacterium
GTCCGAACCCTCGCGCGCGACGCGCGCCTTCCCGAACGGGATCATGAAATCCCTTCCCGGCTCCGGACTCTTGTTGTAGACCTGCCGGTACAGGTGCTTGTGCTCCAGGAAGATGACGGGATCGTCGCACCGGATCGCGGTGCGCAGAAGCCCGCTGGCGTCGAGGGCGTTCGAGGGCAGCACGACGCGCAGCCCCGGCGTGTGCGTGAACAGGGAGGCTCCCGTCTGCGAGTGGTAGATGCCGCCGCCCGTGAGATAGCCGCCGAAGGGAACCCGGATGACCACCGGCGCATCGAACGCGCTGTTGGAGCGGTAGCGCATCGTGGCCAGCTCGTTGCGGATCTGCATGAACGCCGGCCAGATGTAGTCGAAGAACTGGATCTCGACGACGGGCTTGAGCCCGCGGGCCGCCATCCCGATCGCGCGCCCGACGATGTTGGCCTCGGCGAGGGGCGAGTTGAAGACGCGGCCGCTGCCGAAACGCTTCTGGAGCCCGTGCGTCACCTTGAAGACGCCGCCGTTGCACGGCACCTGCTCGAGGGCTTCGGGGCGCGAAGCGTCGGCGACGTCCTGACCGAAGACGACGATGCGCGGATCACGCTCCATCTCGTCGCCGAGGCAGCGGTTGATGAGGTCGACCATGGTCAGCTTCTTGCTTCCACGGTCGAACTCCGTTGAAGCCTCGGTGTCGAATTCCGGGTTCGTGGGCGGCGCGGTCTCGGAGTAGAGGTTCACCAGTGCCCGCTCCGGCGGAGGCTGGGGACGCTCCAGCGCCCGGGCGGCCGCCTCTCGAACCGTGGCATGGGCCTCGGTCTCGATGCGGTCGAGCTCCTCGGCGGTGGCGACCTTGAGGTCCTGCAGCAGTTGCCGGGTGCGGGTCAGGGGGTCCTTTTCCTCTTCGGCGAAGCGCTCTTCCGCCGTTCGATACGCGCGCTCGTCGTCGGACATCGAGTGCGAGTAGGGCCGGATCGTGTAGGCGTGCACGAGCGCCGGTCCCCGGCCCTGCCGGCAGTGGTGCACCGCGGCGCGGCTCGCCTTGTAGCTGTCGATGACATCGGTGCCGTCGCACTTCGCGATGAACAGATCCGGGAAGGACGACGCCAGCCCGGAGATGCTGCCCCCGGCGGTCTGCACTTCCACCGGCACCGAGATCGCGTAGCCGTTGTCCTCGATCAGGAAGATGACGGGAAGCTTGAGCGTGCAGGCGGTGTTGAGCGCTTCCCAAAATTCGCCTTCCGAGGTGGCGCCCTCCCCGGCCGAGACCAGCACGACCTCGTCCTCCTCGACCTGCCCCACGCGCTTCCGCATGTCCGGGAGCGCGGCCGCCCGGCGACCAGCCTCGGCGCATCCAACGGCCTGCAGGAACTGCGTTCCGGTGGGCGACGACATGCTCGTGATGTTGAGGCGGGGGTCGCAGAAATGGCACGGCATCTGGCGCCCGCCGGATGCGGGATCGGCTTCGGCGGCCACGGCCTGCAGGAAGTGCTCGTACGGGGTCTGGCCCAGCGACAGGGAGAGCGACCGGTCGCGGTAGTACAGGTAGAACCAATCGTGGGCGGGTCTGAGGTGGGCAGCCATGGCCACGCCGATGGCCTCGTGGCCCGCGCCCGAGATCTGGAAGAAGGTCTTGTTCTGGCGCTTGAGCGTGATCTCGCGATCGTCGATGCCCCGCGAGATCACGATGATACGGTAGAACTCGATCAGTTGGGTCGAGGTAAGGGCGAGCCCGTCGACCGGGACCTTTCTGCGGCCGCCGGCGGGGGCGTCGGGTGGTAATGTTCGGGTGTCAGGTGCCATATGGATCATCTGGACCCGTCGCGCGGGTGGATCGCCGCGCACGGACGGATGCTCGAGTCCGGGAGCCCCGGCCCGCAATGCGCGTGCCGGCCAGGGTCGCGTTGTGCTGCAAGACACTGCTCACCGAAAGATAGCCGGAGCGGGCAACCGGGTCCAACCACGGACCGCGCTGCGATCCCGTCAGTGCGCTTCCGCGGCGTCGAGCTGGTCGGCCAGCGTGCGCGGATCGGAGACGGGCCGCTGACAGGTGTACTCGTGGCACACGTGGGCGCGCGGCGCCCGGTCACCCTGGTCGCCCACCGCGAGCCGCCAGGGTGCCCGCGGCGTCCTGCCCGCCTCGTCGCCGGTGACCAGCCGGTCGGGCAGGTAGCGGCCGTGCGCCGCCTGCAGCAGCGCCCGGGTGGCGCGGTCGTCGGGGTCGCCCTCGATGACCACTTCCACGCCGGGCCGGTCGAAGGCGTCGGCCACCGTGAGAAGTCTCCCGTAGGCGCTGGGGAAGCGCGCCATGGCAGCCGCCTCGCTGGCCAGGACCCGGGCCGCCAGGATGCGGAAGTCCTCCCGGTCCAGAAGGCGGCCCAGGCGCAGCAGCACCTCGGCCGCCAGGGAGTTGCCGGCCGGGGTGGCGTTGTCGGTGGCGTCGCGGGGACGCACCACCAGCGCCTGGTCCGCTCGGTGGGTGTCGAAGAGTAGGCCGCTCGCCCGATCGAAGAACCCCTCTGCGAGGGCCTCGGCAAGTTCCGTGGCGCGATCGAGCCACACGGCGCGCAGCGTCGCTTCATGCAGCGCCAGGAATGCCCCCGCAAGCGACGCGTAGTCCTCCAGAAACCCGCCCACTGGCGAGGGACGCTCCCTGTGGCTGCGCAGCAGGCGACCGTCGCGCCGCAGTTCGGCGAGGATGAACTCTCCGGCCTGCTCGGCCGCGCGCACGTATTCGCGCCGTCCCAGGGCCGCGCCGGCTTCCGCCAGGACGCGCATCGCAAATCCGTTCCAGGCCACGATGACCTTCTCGTCGCGGAACGGTGGTTCGCGCAGCGCCCGGGCTTTGAGCAGAACGGCCGACGCCCGCGCGAGCACCGTGTCGAATTCGTCCGGCGCGAGCCCCTCCGCCCGCGCCACCGACTCCGGATCGTGGGGGAGGTGAAGGATGTTGCGGCCCTCGAAGTTGCCGGCCGGGGTGACGTCGTAGCAGCGCCGGAACAGGCGCGCCGAGGACGGGTCGAGCAATGCGTCGATCTCCTCCGCCGTCCAGAGATAGAACAGCCCTTCCTCGCCCTCGGAGTCCGCGTCGCGCGCGGAGTAGAAGCCGCCCTCCGGCGAACGCAGGTCGGTGAGCATGTACGCCAGCGTCTTCTCGGTGACCGCCAGGAATTCGGCGTCCCCCGTATACAGATGAGCCTGCAGATACGCGCTCGCGAGCAGGGCGTTGTCGTAGAGCATCTTCTCGAAGTGCGGCACCAGCCAGCGCGCGTCGACCGTGTAGCGGTGGAATCCCCCGCCCAACTGATCGTGGATGCCCCCGCGCGCCATCTTGCGCAGCGTGTGCGTCGCCATCGACAGCAACTGATCGTCCCTCGAAGCGCGGTGAACCCGCAGCATGAGTTCCAGCACCATGGGCTGAGGGAACTTGGGCGCCCGCCCGAAGCCTCCGTTGATCGTGTCGTAGGCCCGGGCGATGTTGCCGCAGGCGGCGCGCGCCAGCCCGGTTCGCGCCTCGAGGTCTTCGGGTGACGCCCGTCCCGCGTCCGGAGGGCTCATGGAGCGCTCCAGCAGCCCGCGCATCCGGTTCGCGGCCTCGCGGACTTCGGCCTTGCGCCCCGTATAGGCCCGGCCGGCGGCCTCGAGCACCTGGCGGAACGACGGCATGCCGTGGCGAGGCTTCGGCGGGAAGTAGGTCCCCCCGTAGTAGGGCAGGCCCTGCGGGGTCAGGAAGGCGGTGAGCGGCCATCCCCCCTGCCCGGTGATGCTCTGAACCGCGCGCATGTAGATCGCGTCCAGGTCAGGCCGCTCCTCCCGGTCGACCTTGATGTTGACGAAGTGCTCGTTCATGAGCGCGGCCGTCCCGTCGTCCTCGAAGGACTCGCGCTCCATGACGTGGCACCAGTGGCAGGCGGAGTAGCCAATGGAGAGGAGGATGGGCCGGTCCTCGTCGCGCGCGCGAGCCAGTGCTTCGTCGCCCCACGGGTACCAGTCCACCGGGTTTCCGGCGTGCTGCAGGAGGTAGGGGCTGGTCTCGCGCGCCAGTCGGTTGCGTGCGTGCCCGCCGGAAGCCGGGTGACCGCGGCCGGAGGAATCGGGCCGCGCGGATGGTGGCGTGTCGGTCATGGCCGCATCACCTCCAGAACCTGCCCCCGGAAGGCGCGCGCGCGCTCCAGCACTTCCGCCTCGCTCACCGTCAGCACCTCGCGGTCGCGCACCACCACGCGTCCGTTCACCAGCACCGTGGCGACATCGCTCCCGCGGGTCGCGTAGACCAGGTGCGAGTAGGCGTTGTAGAGCGGGGTGAGGCCGGCCCGGCGGGTGTCGACGAGCACGACGTCGGCGCGCTTCCCCGGCTCGAGCGATCCGATTTCGTCGTGGAGGCCGAGGACCCGGGCGCCGCCCATGGTGGCGAGGCGGAACACGGTCTCGGCCGGGAGCGCGGTGGGATCGGCGGCGGCGAACTTGTGGATCTTGGCGGCGGTGTCCATCTCGTCGAAGAGGTCCAGGTCGTTGTTGCTGACCGGCCCGTCGGTACCGATCCCGACCGGAATCCCCGCGGCCAGCGCCTCCACGATCGGAGCTGCCCGCGAAATGCCCAGCTTCATGTTGCTCTCGGGGTTGTGGGCGATGCCCGCCCCGCTGGCTGCGATGCGCGCGATGTCCTCCTCGGAGAGATAGATGGAGTGGGCGAGCACCGTCCCCGGCCGCAGGGCGCCGATGGACTCGAGCGCCTCCACCACCCCCATCCCGGTCAGGCCGCTCACGGTGGCGAATTCCCCCGCGTCTTCGGCGGTGTGGATCTGAAAGGGAGCGCCGTAGTCGTTGGCCAGCCGCACCGCGGCCGCCACGTCCTCGAGCGAGGTCGTGTAGAGCGAGTGGGCGGCCACGCCGGGGGTCAGGGTGGGGTGGTCGCGGTAGCGCTCCAGGAAGTCGGCGGCGTCGGCCAGGGAGGCGGCCGGCGACGCGAAGTCCGGGGTGGGGAAGCCGATCACGTGCGGCCCGAGCACCGCGCGGATGCCGGCGTCGATGGTGGCCCTCGCCGCGTCGTCCCTGAAGTAGTACATGTCCGCGAAGGTCGTCGTCCCGCTCCTGAGCATCTCGATGCACGAGAGCAGCGTTCCCCAGTACACGAAGTCGGGGCTCACCAGGGCCGCTTCCGCCGGGAAGATGTGCTCCTCCAGCCAGGTCATCAGCGGCAGGTCGTCGGCGAGTCCCCTGAGGAGCGACATCGCCGCGTGCCCATGCGTGTTCACCAGCCCCGGGATCACGAGGTGTCCGGTTGCGTCGAGCACGGCCACATCGGAGGGTCGGGGATCGCCCGGGGCCAGCAGCCCGGCGATGCGTTCTCCCTCCACGAGAACCGCGCCGCCCTCAAGCACGGTTCCGGCATCGTCCATGACCACCACCGTGCCGCCGTCGATCAGAAGCCGCTCATCCGCCTGTGGCGCAGGGGAGGCGGTACACGCTGCCGACGGCAGCACGAGCAGCGCCGTCAGGGCGCGAAAGCCGGGCCACCGGGTCCAGCGTTCAGCGGTGAACGTCATTTTGCATTCCATCCTGTACATGATTCTGTTGTCGCGTTCACCCGATTGCGCATTGCCGTCCTCCGATTCCGCCGTGCCATCATCAGAACCTAAGATATCCGGCAACGCCTCTCTCCGGACAACCATGCCGGATGCCCGCTCCCCTCATCCGGACGGCCAGGTTCCACTTCGACGATGACCTCT
>VYDD01000340.1:5733-7976 GCA_009843625.1 Gammaproteobacteria bacterium
TTATGTGACGCGTTCTTGTACTGGAGCGGGGTGGTGGGCGACAAGGGCGATGCGATTCTGGAGACGGGACCGGGGCCGATGGAGGCCCGGTATTTTCCCGGCGCGCGGCTCAACTTCGCCGAGAACCTGCTGCAGCGAACCGATGCCGCCCCCGCCGTCATCGCGTACTCGGAGGCTGGGCCGGGGTCGACCCTTTCCTGGGCGGAACTCCGGGATCTGGTGTCGCGCGTGGTCCAGGGGATGCAGGCCGCCGGCGTCCGCCGAGGCGACCGGGTGGCGCTGCTGCTCCCCAACGTTCCGGAGGCGATTGCAGCGGTGCTCGCGGCGGCGAGTCTGGGTGCGATCACTGCCAGCGCATCCCCCGACTTCGGGGTGGACGGCGTGGTGGACCGCTTCGGGCAGGTCGCGCCCCGCCTGCTGATCGGGGTCGACGGATACCAGTATGGAGGCAGGTGGCATTCCACCCTGGACAGGCTCGCCGAAGTCGCGGTCCGGCTCCCATCGGTTGAGCGAGTGGTGGTCGTGCGTGCCCATCGCGCGGATGGAGCGACCCGCGCTGACCGCGGTCCGCTCCCCGATCTCCCGGGCACCATCGATTTCCCGAATTTCATCGCGCCCTTCGAGCCTCGCGAGATCCCCTTCGCCCGCCTCCCCTTCGAGCACCCGCTCTACATCCTGTTCTCCTCGGGGACCACGGGACCGCCCAAGTGCATCGTCCACAGCGCCGGCGGGGTGCTGCTGCAGCATCTGAAGGAGCAGCGCCTGCACGCCGACGTGAAGGCGGGCGACCGGGTGTTCTACTTCACGACCCTGGGATGGATGATGTGGAACTGGCTCGTCTCCATCCTGGGATCGCGCGCGACGGTGCTCCTGTACGACGGTTCGCCTTCGTTTCCCGGCCACGGCGTCCTCTTCGACTACGCCGACTGGTCGCGGATGCAGCACTTCGGCACATCCGTTCGCTTCACCCACACGCTGCGACCCCCGGCGGCGCGCCCCCGCGCGAGTCACGGGCTGGACTCGCTTCGCACCGTGCTGTCCACCGGCTCGCCCCTGGAGGCGGCTGGCTTTCGGTACATCCACGAGCACGTCAAGCCCGACGTACACCTGGCTTCGGTGTCTGGCGGGACGGACCTGTGCGCCTGCTTCGTCGGGGGGCTGCCGACCCGACCCGTCTTCGCCGGGGAAATCCAGGGGCCCGCGATGGGGATGGCGGTGGAGGTGTACGACGACGGCGGCCGTTCGCTGGACCGGGGCAAGGGGGAGCTCGTGTGCACCCGGCCCTTTCCCTCCATGCCCCTGGGCTTCTGGGGCGACGAAGGCGGCGAGCGCTACCGCGACACCTACTTCCGGCGCTTCCCCGGTGTCTGGCACCACGGCGACTTCATCGAGAAGACCGCCAGCGGGGGATACGTGATTCACGGCCGCTCCGATGCGACCCTGATCGTTGCCGGCGTGCGCATCGGGACCGCGGAGGTGTACCGGGTCGTGGAGGCCTTGCCCGAGGTGCGCGAGGCCATCGCCATCGGCCAGCGCCGCGCGGAGGGCACGCGCATGGTCCTCTTCGTGCGCCTGCGCGCGAGGCACGCGCTCGACGAGGGTCTTCGCGACCGGATCCGAGCCCGGCTGCGCAAGCGCGCAAGCCCGCGCCACGTCCCGGCGGTGATCGTGGAGGTACCCGACATTCCGCGCACCCGGAGCGGAAAGATCGTGGAACTGGCCGTCAGAGCCGTGGTCCACGGCGAGGCGGTCCGCAATCGCCAGGCGCTGGCGAACCCGGAGGCGTTGGAGCATTTCAGGGATCGGCCCGAGCTCGCCGGCTGATCCCGGGACGCGCCCGCGCCTGCGCCATCTGCGGCCCGTCGTCACAGCGGCGCGGCGATCGACTAGATTGGAGTTCGTGCGCCGACCAACCCGTCCGCGGAGAAGCGATACGCCTTGGGGATCTACCGGAGTTTCGTCATGCTGGCGCTGCGCCGCCCCTCCGTGATTCCCGCGCTCCTGGGAGCGGGTTGGGCCTTTCGGCGCCGCGGGTGGTATCGGAAGCCCCCGTTCCTTCCGCTTCCCTCGGCGTCCTTCCTGCGCTGGAGGCTGGATACCACCTACGGCGATCCCGGGGCCCGTCCCCCGGCGGACGAGGCCGAGCGGTTCCTGCGCTGGGCGGCGCGCATGCGGCGAGGCCGGTGAAGGCAGGCGGGTCGGCTTGGCGGGCGCCGTGAGCAAACGCACGCGCATCCTGATCG
>VYDD01000340.1:7986-14738 GCA_009843625.1 Gammaproteobacteria bacterium
GTCGCCCTGGTGTCCTCCACGGTCGGACGGGCCATCTACGCCGGCCGCACCCCCGGGCTGGGCTCCTTCGCCGCCGTGCACTTCGCCGGGTATCTCTTCTTCCTGCTGATGCCGGTCGAGGCGCTCGTCCCCTACTATCAGACGGAGGGGCACCCGGGCGGCGTGCTCGTGATGCTGGCGGTCACGACCGCGCTGGCGGCCCAGGCCATCGACTATGGCATCGGCCGCGCCGTGGGGACCGGGATTCTGGAGGATTTCCTGGGACGCGAGCGCTACGCGAAGTTCAGCGGCCTCATCGCCCGGTGGGGCAGCTGGGCGATTCTCACCTTCAACCTGTTTCCGCTCTCGTCTCCCAACATGCTCCTGGTCGCCGGCATGTCGCGCTTCGGCGCGGTCCGCGCGCTCGCCCTGAGCGCCGCTGGCCTCGTCGCCAAGTACGTCGCCATCGTCTACCTGTTCGATGCCCTGGGGGGAGAAGCCGGGTGATGGGAGTCTCGCCGGCCGGCACCGCGAGCACGGGTTGTCCCGGCAGGTCCCGGCCGGGACTCGTGACTATCGACGGCCCGCGCCGACCCGAAGGGCCTCCATGCTGAGCGTCGCGGTCACCGGAAACATCGCTTCCGGAAAGTCGTCCGTGTTGCGGGCCTGGGCGCGGGCGGGCGTGCCGGTGATCAGCGCGGACGATCTGGCACGCGCGGTGGTGGAGCCCGGGACGGCCGGGCTGCGGGAAGTCGTGCGCGTCTTCGGAGAGGAAGTGCTGGGGCCGGACGGGAACCTCGACCGGGGCCGGCTGCGCGACCGGGTGTTTCGGGATGAAGATGCCCGGCGCAGGCTGGAATCGATCCTGCACCCCCGCATTCGAGACCTGCGCGAAGAATGGCTGCGCGAACAGGGGCGGCGGGGGGTGGAACTGGTGGCGGCCGAGATCCCGCCGCTCTTCGAGACGGGTTATGCTCGTGGGGTGGACGTGACGATCGTAGTCGACGCGCCGCCGGCCGTTCGCCTCGATCGCCTTGTGCGCCTGCGGGGCCTCGACGCGGAGGAGGCAGCCAGAATCATGAGCACCCAGGCGGACGCGGCCGAGACAGGCGCGATGGCGGATCACGTGATCCCCAACGACGGCACCCCGGCCGACCTCGAGCTGCGCGCGCTGGAGCTCCTGGCCCGGTTGAGGGCGCGGATTCGCCGGGAGCGCGGTTAGCAATGCCGGTGAACGGCCTTCTTCGCATCGACATGCACCTGCACACGCACGCGTCCTGGGACTGCCTCAGCGACCCGGAGAAGGTGCTCGAGAAGGCTCTCGCCAGAGGCCTGGATCGCATCGCCATCACCGACCACGACCGAATCTGGGCCGCGCGCGAGATGGCGCGCCGCTACCCGGACCGGATCATCCCCGGCGAAGAGGTGAAGACCGCGGAGGGCATCGATGTGATCGGTCTCTATCTCGAGGAGGAGATCCCAGGGGGGACGCCCGCCAGGGAGGTGTGCGCGCGCGTCCGGGAGCAGGGCGGACTCGTGTATCTGCCCCACCCGTACGCCCGCGGCAAGGGCGGCTCGGGGCGCTACGCGGAGGAACTGGCCGACCACGCCGACATCATCGAGATCTTCAACGCACGGCTGCACGACCCGGCGCTCAATCAGGCCGCGGCCGACCTGGCGGATCGCCGCAGGCTGCCCGGCGGAGCCGGATCGGACGCCCACACCTTGTGGGAGGTGGGCAGAGCCCGCGTGGAGCTCCCGGCCCATCCCAACCGGCCCGACGCCTTCCTGGAGGCGCTGGGTTCCGCCCGCGTCTCCGGGGCCGCCTCTCCGCACGTTGTGCACCTGGCTTCAACCTTCGCCAAGGTTGCCAGGCGGGTGGCGAGACCCGGAAGACCCGCAACAGGCGCCCGCGCCGACTGACAGGCTTTCAGCGACGAGTTCCCCGACCCGGCATGCGATACCACACCCCTTCCCATCGGCAGGAACAGGCCCGGCGAATGGCGTCCCGCCTGGCCCGCGCGAACAGCATCGTGCTCACGACCCACATGAACCCGGATGCGGACGGAGCCGGATCGGCAGTCGCGCTGCTCGTGTGGTTGCGCGACCGGGGCGCCGAAGGCTGGTTCGTGCCGCCGACGCCGCTTCCGGAGCGTTACCGATTCCTGCTTCCCGAGCAGGATTGGCACCTTTCCGCGCGTTCCGCCGCCGCCGCGCGGGCGTGTGCGGCTGCGGACCTGGTCGTGGTGGTGGACGCCGGAGACCTGCGCCGCCTGGGCCGGGTGAAGCCCATGGTCGAAGGGCGGCCCACGGTAGTGATCGACCACCACACCACGCCCGTCCGCCCCATCCCCGGCGACCGCCTGGTCGACACCGGAGCATGCGCAACCGCCGAACTGGTGTACGACATCCTGATGGCCGCGGGAGCTCGCTGGACGCCGGCCATCGACAATGCGCTCTACACCGCCATCGTCGACGACACGGGGTCCTTCGCCTACAGCAACGTCACCCCCGACACCCATCTGCTGGCGGCCGAACTGGTGCAGCGGGGCGTCGATGTGGTCGGGATCCACCGGCAGCTCTTCGAGTCGATGGATGTGCGGCGGCTCAAGCTGCTGCGGGAGTGCCTGGGAGAGTTGCGGGCCGAGGACGGCCTGTCCTGGATCACCGTGCCCGACCAGGCCTATCGTGACCTGAAGGCCACAGGCGACGACCTGGAGGGGCTCGTGAACTATCCCCGGGCCATCAAGGGGGTGGAGGTTGCGATGTTGTTCCGCACTACGAACGAGGGTGCGACCAAGGTGTCGTTCCGTTCCAACGGACTGGTCGACGTGGACGGGATCGCCCGCAGCTTCGGGGGTGGCGGCCACGCCAAGGCGGCGGGGGCGCTGGTGTCACGCCCTCTGGAGGAAGTGCGCGCCGATGTCGTGAACGCCGCCCGCGCCCTGGTGCGGGAATGAGCGACCCGGGGGTCCCCGAAGGGCTGGCCACGACCCTCGCCCTCGTGCGCAGCCGCCTCGGCGCGGACTCCATCGATCGTCTCTGGATCTTCCCCCCGATGACCCGGGGGCGGCGCGAGCGCGGGCTGGTTGCGATAAGTTGCTTTGCCGGAGAGGAGCGTCGCCGATTGTTCACGGCCGCCTACCAGGCCAGGAGGAGTGGCCTCGACCTCGGCGTGGACCCCGAGCTCGTCGAACAGGGCCTGGCTCCCGTGGATTCGCTTGCGCGTGTGATGGCCGGGGTCGTCCGGCGCGAATCGCTCCAGCTCGGAGATCCGCGCGAGATCGTTATCGGGGGCGACGCTGCGGCGCTGGACGGTCTTGTGGCTGAACTTGAGGAGCGCGTCAGGGTCCAAGGATTATGAAGACGACGGCAGCCCACCCCTTCGTTCGCCTGTTTGGCCGCTATCTGCGCGATCAGGGTTTCCCCATGACCCAGCAGCGCGCATCCGTCGCCGACGTGGTGTTCGGTTCCGACGAGCACCTCTCGGTGGAGGAGATCGAAGGCTGTCTGCGCGCTCGGGGCGAGCGCATCGGCAAGGCCACCATCTATCGCACGCTCGATCTGCTGGTGCGCTCCAAGCTGGTCGACGAGCACGACTTCGGGGAAGGCTTCAAGCGCTACGAACATCGCCTGTCGCGCCAGCCGGTGCACGAGCATCTCATCTGCCTGTCGTGCGGCAAGGTCACCGAGTTCCACTCGCGCGAGATCGTGCGGCTGGAGGCGCGGGTGGCGCGCGAGCACGGCTTTCGGCCCTCCCGCCACAAGCTCGAGATCTACGGCCTGTGCGCCGATTGCCGGCAGTCGGGAGCGAGGCTCGACGATGAAGGGCTGACCTGCCCCATCGAGACCATCTGAACGGGCACCGTACGATGCCGAATCTGAGGTCGCCGGGCACGGGCCGGGGCACGGTCGTCGACGAAGCGGCGACCGGGTCCCTTCCGGCAGCCTTGACGGGACTGAGCTGGGGGCTTCCGCGCACGTTTCTCGGCCTCGACGAGGCGACCAGCGCCTTCGCGTCCGCGCGCTCTCTCATCCTTCCCGTCCCCTACGAGGCCACGACCTCGTGGGGCACGGGAACCCGCTACGGGCCGCGCGCCATCCTGGATGCGTCCCAGTACGTCGAACTCTACGACAACGAGCTGGATGCCGAGCCGTGCCGGGCCGGCATCCACACGCTGCCCGCCCTGGAGCTTACCCGCGACGGGCCCGCCGCCGCCCTGGCGGAGCTGGAGAAGGCCTGGGGAGCCGTGTACGATGCAGCCGACGGTCGCTTTTTGACCATGCTGGGCGGCGAGCATTCCATCTCCTCCGGCGCCATCCGCGCGGCTGCGGCGCGGCATCCGGAACGCCTCTCCGTGCTTCAGCTCGACGCCCACGCCGATCTGCGCGCCTCACACGACGGCTCTCCCTTTTCGCACGCGTGCGCGATGACCCGGGTCGTGGACCGGGCCGACATCGTCGCGGTCGGGCTGCGCGGGGTCAGCCTCGAGGAGGTGGAGGCGGCGCGCCGGGAGCCCGGCGTCACGTTCATCTTCGCGGACGAGATGGAGCGGGACGAGGCCTGGATGGACCGCGCCCTCGAGGCGCTCGGGCCGCTGGTGTACCTCACCTTCGACATCGACTACTTCGACCCGTCGCTGGTTCCGAGTACGGGAGCGCCCGAGCCGGGAGGCGGCGCATGGTACCCGACGCTGCGCTTCCTGCGCCGGGTCTTCGCCGAGCGCCGGGTGGTGGCCGCCGACGTGGTGGAACTGGCGCCCATTCCGGGCCTGCGGGCGCCGGACTTTCTAGTCGCCCGCCTGGTTTACAAGCTGATCGCGTACGCCACCGCGGACGGCGCATCGTGAGCGCCTCCGCCCGCCCCCAGCCGGTAGACACGCCGGGCGCCGTTCAGCCCTCGGACCGGCCGCGCGCCCCGGCCGGCGCCGCAGACTCCGGCTTCGCGCGCGCACCACAGCGGACATCCACTCTGTCCTTCGGCCTGGAAGTCACGCCCTACGACGTTCTGGCGAAGGCCATGGATCGCTCCGCGGGCGCCCCGCGCATCGACGACAACGAAATCCGGCTGAACTTCGATGGACCGCATACCTTCGAGAGCTGGATCGACGCCATCGAGAGCGCCCGCCGCTTCGTCCATTTCGAGAACTATGTCGTTCGCGACGACAGGACCGGCCGCGCCTTCCGCGACATCCTCGTGGCCAAGGCGGAGCAGGGCGTGGAGGTACGGGTCCTGTACGACTGGGTGGGGTGCTGGGCGACGCCCGCCCGCTACTGGAAGCCGTTCCGCGAGAAGGGCGTCCAGGTGCGCGCCTTCAACCGGCCCGCCCTGCGCGATCCCTTCGGCGTGCTTCAGCGCGACCACCGCAAGCTGGTGTGCGTAGACGGCGAAGTGGCTTTCGTCGGGGGGTTCTGCATCGGCGACGAGTGGGCGGGCACGGAGGACCGCGCGCCCTGGCGCGACACCGGCGCCGAACTGCGGGGCCCGGCGGCGCTGGCGGCGGCGCGCGCGTTCGGACGGCTGTGGGACGAGATCGGCGACCCCGTGCCCGCGGAACTGCTGGACGAGGTCGTGCCGGAGGCGGCGGGCCAGACCCCGGTCTGGGTCATCGAGGGCAGACCCTGGAGGGCCCGGGTCTACCGGGTGACCCAGTTGGCCGCCGCCAGCGTGCGCCGGCGACTCTGGATCACCGATCCCTACTTCATCGCGCCCCGCCCGGTCGCCGAAGCGCTGGCTGCGGCCGCCCGGGACGGAGTGGATGTGCGCATCCTGGTGCCCGCGCACAACAACTGGCCTCTGGTAGGAAGCCTGGCGCGGGGGGGATACCGGGATCTCCTGAAGGCGGGCGTGCGGCTGTTCGAGTGGCAGGGGCCGATGATTCACGCCAAGACGGCGGTCGCCGACGGGGTCTGGAGCCGCATCGGATCGAGCAACCTCAACGCGGCCAGCCTGCTCGGCAACTGGGAGATCGACATCGGCGTGCTCGACCGCAAGCTAGCCCGGCAGCTGGAAGGCCTCTTCCTGGCCGACCTGGCCTCGTCGATCGAGATCGTCCTGCCCTCCGGACGGGACGGACGTGCGGCACGACCTCCCGCCAGGGAGCCTGAACAGCGCCCCATCGAGCCTCCGGAACGCCTCCTTGAGCGGCTGGAGCACTGGCGCCAGTCCCCCGATCGCGGCGGCTGGCGCATCAGCGACCTGGTGCGCGCGGGCTCGACCCTGGGCGACGCCATCGCCGGCCGCCGCCTGCTGGAGCGGGAGGCGCGCACCGTGCTGGGCACCACGGCCGGCATACTCATCGGGCTCGCGCTGCTGTCCGCCTTCTTCCCCCGAACCGTGGCCTGGACCTTCGCGGCCATTCTGGGGTGGCTGGGGGTCACGGCCGGTGCCCGCGCCTGGGCGGAGGCCAGACGCGCCCGCTCGGGCCCGGCATCCGAGGAAACCGCGGAGCCGGACATCCGGCCTCCATCGACATCCGCAACTCGTCCTCAGCCCCGGAAAAGCAATCCGTGACCGATTCGATCCCTCTGGCGGGCGTCTTCCTGGCGGGAACGATCTCCTTCCTGTCCCCCTGCGTGCTTCCCCTGGTGCCCGGCTACCTCTCGTTCATCACGGGCATGAGCCTTGAGGATCTGCAGGCAGGCGTGGACCGGCGCGCCGCGCTGACCCATTCGCTGCTGTTCGTCTCCGGGTTCACGCTGATCTTCGTCCTGATGGGCGCGTCGGCCTCCTTCCTGGGCCAGTTCTTCCGCGCCTACGACCTGTGGATCGC
>VYDD01000076.1 GCA_009843625.1 Gammaproteobacteria bacterium
TAACGTCAATCACCCCAACGAGATGTGAATCCAATAGGCTCCGCCCGTCGGGCGAGACCGCGGGCCCCGTCACCTTCATGTTGTCAGGCTCCGAGACGAGCTCGATGCCGCCGCCCCCGTCCACGTGGAACATCTTCAGCTTCGGCAGATTCCCGCCCCGGAAGTTGCCGATGGCCGCGACGACGTAGTCCCCGTCGGGCATCCACTCGGGCGATTCGGTGCGATTCGATGCCCCGCGCGACACCTGCACCGTGTCGGAACCGTCGAGCGACATGATCCAGACGTTCTGGCCCCCGTCGTAGTCCGAGGTGTAGACGATGCGCGTGCCGTCGGGCGAGAAACGGGGCTGGGCGTCAAATGCCATCCCGGAGGTGAGCTGGGTCGCGGTGCCGCCCTCGATGGGGATGGTGAAGAGATCGCCCAGAAAGTCGAAGACGATGGTCTGTCCGTCGGGGCTCACGTCCAGCGAGATCCAGCTCCCCTCCGTCATGTCGATGGACACGGTCCGGTCCACGGGGAGGGGAAGGTTCTCGTTCTCGGGAGCGTCTTCTTCCCCGTTTGCGGCCAACGGATCCTGTGCCAGCGCACCCTGCGGGACGAGGGTCGACACGAACACGAACGAGAGCGCCAGGAGAGCGGATTGGGCGGGCGAAACGAAACGACGGCTGTGCATCTGATGCCTTCCTGAAGGGAGTTCGCAAGTCGCGAGACAAGTTACCGGACACGGGAGGTCCGGACATCCCCGAGCGAGCGCCCGTCGGGCTTCACCGGGTCGGCCTCGCGACACACCGGTCTCGAACAGCTCCGCGCCGGCTCCGCGCGCGAGTGCGTGGAGCGAACGTTCAGGGGCTGCCCCCTGTCCCTGCTTACGCGGGGAACTCGCACCGAAACCACTCATGAAGTACGATGTTTCTGCCCGTGCATGTGGCTCGATCCGCTCGTGCACCTATCGGAACCAGGAGGAAGGATCATGAAGACCGCCCTGTTCATCGGAGCCCTGCTCGTCACGTCGACCGCCGCGCAGGCGCAGCAGCGCCCCGAGCGCGACCCGAACAGCATGGGGGGCGGCGATTGCGCCGCCAACGTCTACAACTGCCGGGACACGCCCAACCCGCTGCCCGAAGCAAACACGGTCTGGATCGAGGAGATGACGTGGATGGACGTCCGCGACGCCCTCGCCGACGGCAAGACCACGGCCATCATCCCGACCGGCGGCGTCGAGCCCAACGGTCCCTGGCTGGCCACCGGCAAGCACAACTTCGTGCTGCGCGCCAACTGCGACGCCATCGCACGCGAGCTGGGCGACGCCCTCTGCGCTCCGGTCATCAAGCTGGTGCCGGAGGGCAGCATCGACCCGCCCAGCGGGCACATGACCAGCCCCGGCACACTCAGCCTCCGCCAGGAGACCTTCGAGGCGCTGCTCACCGACGTCGCCCACAGCCTGAAGATGCACGGCTTCCGAAACATCATCTTCATCGGCGACAGCGGCGGGAATCAGGGTGGCCAGCGGGCCGTCGCCGAGCGGCTGAACGAGCAGTTCGCGGGCGCCGCCGTCGTGGCGCACGTGCAGGAGTACTACGACTACAACTCGGTCACCCGCTACATGGCCTTCCGGGGGCTCGAGGACGGCGAGAGCGACAGCCTCCACGACGACCCGATCATCACCCTCAACATGCTCTACGACGACCCGTTCTCGGTGCGCTTCGACGAGCGGGTCGCGGCGGGCAAGGCGACGATCAACGGTGTCTCCATCGAGGACCGGGTGCAGTCGCTCGAGTGGGCCCGCGAGATCGTGGAGTTCCGCGCCGAGCATACCGCGGGCGCCATCCGCAACGCGATCGCCAACCGGGGCACGCTGCCGGCGCCCGACAGGGCAGCGATGCGCGCCCGCTTCGAGGCCATGCGGGCCGCGGGCGGTGGTGGTCCGCCGCAGCGCCCCGAACCCGATCCCCGCTCCATGGGCGGAGGGAACTGCAGCGCCAACGCCTACAACTGCGTGGACACCCCCAACCCGCTGCCCGAGGTGAGCACGCCCTGGATCGAGGAGATGACGTGGATGGACGTCCGCGACGCCCTCGCCAGCGGCAAGACCACCGCCATCATCTCCACCGGCGGCGTCGAGCCCAACGGCCCGTGGCTGGTCACCGGCAAGCACAACTACGTGCTGCGCGCCAACTGCCCGGCCATCGCGGAGAAGCTCGGGAATGCGCTCTGCGCCCCCGTCATCGAGACCGTGCCGGAAGGCAACATCGATCCGCCCAGCGGCCACATGACCAGCCCCGGCACCATCAGCCTGCGCCAGGAGACCTTCGAGGCGGTCCTGACCGACGTCGCCCACAGCCTGAAGGTGCACGGCTTCGAGAACATCGTTCTCATCGGCGACAGCGGCGGGAACCAGCGCGGCATGGAGAATGTGGCCAATGCGCTGAACGATGCCTGGGGCGGCGAGGCCGCCGTCCACTTCATCCCGGAGTACTACCGCACCCCTCCGGGCAGCCCGAACGTGCTGCGCGACCTCGGGATCGTCACCGACGACATGCCGCGCGACGGCCTGCACGACAGCCCCGGCATCACCTTCAACATGATGCTCGACGACCCGGCCTCGGTGCGCTGGGCGGAGCGGGTCAAGGCGGGCCAGGCGGTCATCAACGGCGTTTCCATCGCCGACCTGGGCAAGTCGCTCGAGATCGCGCGCCAGATCGCCGACGCCCGCACCGAGCGCACCGCGCGCCTCATCGAGGAGAGGATCAGGAACCGATAGAACCATCGCGGGGCGACGGGGAAGGAGAGCGAGCATGGATCGAAGGACCTTCATAGGCACGACCGCGGCAGGCGGTGCGGGACTGGCAATGACCTCCGCGTGTGCCCCCTCCGCTTCCGACTCGCCCGTCGACTCCAGCGGGCAGGCAGCGGGGGAAATCCCGCCCTTCGAGTTCGACGAAGTCACGGTCGACGATCTGCAGCGCATGATGGAGTCGGGCGAGCATACCGCCCGCTCCATCACGCAGGCCTACATCGAACGCATCGAGGCGATGGACCGGCAGGGCCCGGAGCTTCGCTCGATGATCGAGATCAACCCGGACGCGCTCGAGATCGCCGACGAACTGGACGCCGAGCGCCGCGCCAGCGGTCCGCGGGGGCCGCTGCACGGTATTCCGGTCGCGCTCAAGGACAACCTCGACACCCACGACCGCATGACCACCACGGCGGGGTCGCTCGCGCTCGAGGGATCCATCCCGCCGCGCGACTCCTTCGTGGCAGAGCGCCTGCGCGCCGCCGGGGCTATCCTGCTGGGCAAGGCCAACATGAGCGAGTGGGCCTACTTCCGGGGGGAGCGGGCCACCAGCGGGTGGAGCGCGCGCGGCGGCCAGTGCGTGAACCCCTACGCCCTCAACCGCAACCCCTGCGGCTCAAGCTCCGGCTCCGGGGTGGCCGCCTCGGCCAACCTGTGCGCCCTCACGGTCGGCACCGAGACCGGCGGCTCGATCATGTGCCCCTCTTCCAGCAACGGCATCGTGGGCATCAAGCCCACGGTGGGGCTGTGGAGCCGGTCGGGCATCATCCCCATCTCCCACTCCCAGGACACCGCGGGCCCCATGACCCGCACCGTGCGCGACGCCGCCATCCTCCTGGGCGGAGCCGTGGGCGTGGACCCGCGCGACGAAGCCACGTCGCGCAGTGAGGGCGATTTCCACACCGACTACACGCAGTTCCTCGACTCCGCCGGGCTGGAAGGGGCGCGCATCGGGGTGGCGCGCTCCTTCACCGGCTTCGATCCACGCGTCATGGCGCTGTTCGAGGATGCCATCCAGGCGATGCGCGACGCGGGCGCGGTGATCGTGGATCCCGCCAACCTGCCCGTGGCCAACTGGAGAGACGAACTGCCCCTCATCGTACTCGAATACGAGTTCAAGACGGACCTGAACGCCTATCTGGCGACGCTGGGACCGGATGCGCCGGTACGCACCCTGGCGGAGATCATCGAGTTCAACGAACAGAACGCCGAACTGGAGATGCCCTACTTCGGCCAGCAGCGCATGATCGCGTCACAGGCGCGCGGCCCCCTCACGGACGAGGTCTACCTGAACGCGGTGCGCACCATCCAGCGCGGCAACCGCGAAGAGGGCATCGACGCCCTGATGAACGAACATCAACTGGACGCCATCGTCGCCCCCACCCGCGACCTCCCCTGGACCACCGACCACATAAAGGGCGACCGCCTGGACGGCGGGAGCAGCGCGGGGCCAGCCGCCATCGCGGGCTACCCGGACATCAGCGTGCCCATGGGGTTCGTGTCGGGGCTGCCGGCGGGGGTCTCGTTCTTCGGACGCGCCTGGAGCGAGCCCGTGCTCATCCGCATCGCCTACGCCTTCGAGCAGGCCACGCAGCACCGCCGGGCGCCGACCTTCGCGCCCACGCTGGGATAGGAGCCCCCCCGGGGACCGTCCCCGTGCAGGATCCGGCAGGCTTGCGCCCGGGTTACCGCCCCATGCTCTCCCGGATCGCGCGCACGGTGATTTCGGTGCGGTAGGCGATCAGCGCTTCGCCGATCTCGATGGTCCGCTCCACCGGCCCCAGCTCCACCTCGTTGATCGAGTAGAGCCCCGCCTCCATCCGCTGCCCGGCCCGGATGCGCTCCGGATCCGTGGTGGCCACGATCGACGAATAGTGCACGTCGTCGTGATAGATGTCGCGCGTGGCGGAACAGATGTCCGGCTTCTGGAAGATCCCGAGTTCCTCCTCCAGGAACTCGCAGCTCCAGATGTCCTCGCGGTAATACTCCTCGATGTAGTGGGCCCGCGCGGCCCCACCCCAGTACTCGTTGAGTTTTTCCGCCGTGTCCGACATGCCGTTCTGATTCCCGCCACTGTCACCGATGAAGACGACATCCGTGAACCCCTGGCTCTTCAGGCTGTTGGCCACATCCTCGAGCACCATGCGGAAGGTTTCCTGGCGCACGCTCAGGGTGCCCGGATAGCGGATGTTCTCCGGGTCCCCCTCGGGCACGTACTTCATCACCGGCGCGCACAGCGCGTTGCCGAGCTCGCGCGCGATCGCGTCGCACATCGCCTCGAGCACGTAGTTGTGCTTGCCGCCCGCCATATAGGGGCCGTTCTGCTCGACGCCCCCGGTCGCGATGATGCCGATCGTCTTCCCGGAGGCGATCTCGTCGCGCGCTTCCATCCAGGTCAGTTCGTCGATCCAGATGGAGTTGATGCCCTCGATGGGCCGCGCGGCGGTCCTCATCTCCTGCATGCGGCGCTGCCGGTCGGCCTGCTGCTCGGGAGTCAGGTTGCGGCCGGCCTGCGCTTCGGCCGGGGAGGCCGGGAGCAGCGTGAGCACCAGTATTCCGAGGATCCACTTCGCCGGTTTCATTTCGTCCGCTCCTGTCAGATGACTCCGTCCTGGCCGTCCCCGAAGCCGGGGACCCGGGTATTGTGCGCCGGAAGTCGGCAGGGGTCAAACGGCGCGTTGTCTCCTTGACACCCTGCCGGACCGAAGGCAGCTTGCTGCATCAGGTCGGAGTGCCCTCCGGCGGCATCCGGATGTACCCAGCCGGCATCGCTGTGAAGCCGATTTCTCCTCGATCGCGGGACCTTCGCCGCTTCGGCGTTCTCTCCCTCTCGCTGCTTCAGTTCGCTCTGTTCGCCGGTCTTCCGGCGGCGGATGCGGTGCTCGAAGTCAGAGGGCTCGGCACCGTTGTGCACATTGAAGGGGAGAACAGCGAGCACTGCGACACCGGGCACAGCCACCTTCTGTGTCAACTGACGCGCACGTTGTCGTCAGCGGTGTCTCCCCTGATTCTGATCGACCTCCCGCTGGTATTCGAAACCAGCCCTGACACCCCGACCGCGACCGACTGGCAAAACCGCCCGACTCCGCCCGGCGGCAGCGGTCCGAGGGCTCCTCCCCCGGCATGACCCCTTTCCGGGGTGGTTGTCCCGGATTATTCCCGTCCGCTCACTACGCGGCAACAACCCTTCCCGCAATTCGCGCTAACCGCTGAAGCATTTCGGCGAGTCGCACCGCACGGCCCGGCGCAGGAACGAAAGGCACGGCAGTGGGGCTCGAAGAAGGCTGTCCATGACACCGAGGCGACTTGCCGGTTCGATTCCGGCAGTTCTGGCAATGGCACTGGGAGCCGTCGGCTCGTCCGCGCAGGTCGAGCACGAGGGTGAGATCGAGGGCGTCGTACGCGATGCCGACTCGAATCAGCCTCTCGCCGGCGCCCTGGTATCCATCGATGCCGCTGCAGGTATGGCAGTGTCTCATGGCGACGGCACATTCCACGTGCCGGTGCCGGGTCCGCGCATCTACGCGGTTCGGGTCGAGCGGCTGGGTTATCGCACGATATCGCTCGAGGTGGACGCGTCGAGTGCGGAGATCGTGGTGGTGGAGATGGAGGCCAATCCCATCTCCCTGCCGCCCGTTGTGGTCACCGGATCCCTCGTGGCGCGCGCGGCCAACGAGGTATTGCGCCCGACCAGCGTATTCGCGGGAGAGGATCTGCAGCGCCGGCTGGCCGGAACCCTTGCGGAAACGCTGTCCTCCGAGCCGGGACTCGCGGTGAGCACCATGGGGCCGGCCTCCGCGCATCCGGTGATCCGGGGCCTGAGCGGAGACCGCATCCTCATGCTCGAGGATGGCGAGCGAGTGGGCGACCAGTTTGCGAGCGGTCCCGACCACGCCACGGCCATCGACCCTTCGTCCGCGCGCCGGATCGAGGTCATCCGCGGGCCGGGAGCCATCCTCTACGGAAGCAACGCCCTCGGGGGCATCATCAACGTCGTGCGCGACGACGTGCCTTCCTCCGTGCCCCACCACTTCACGGGCGCGTTCACCCTTCAGGGCCAGAGCGTCAGCAACGCGGCCGGCGGCAGCCTGAACGCCACCTACGGCCTGACCGACCACATTCCCGTGCGGCTGGAACTGGCGCGTCGTACCAGCGGCGACCTGAAAACCCCGGCCGGGGTGCTCAACAACACCAGCACGGATGTGTGGGAGCTCTCGGGCGGAACATCATGGGTGGACGACTGGGGCCACGCCGGCGCCACCTTCCGCTACTACGGCAACGACTACGGCATCCCCGGAGGATTCGTTGGTGGTCACAGAGGCGGGGTTCGCATCGAGATGGAGCGGACCGCGACCCGGCTCAGGAGCCTCCTCAGGCCCCAGGGCGTCTTCGAGACGATCGAGATCGACGCAGGGTACACCTGGTATCGACACAAGGAGATCGAGCCCCCCGACATCCTGGGAACGCTCTTCGAGCGGCAGACCGTCAGCGGCGAGATCCTCGCGCGCCATGCGGCCTGGGGAGCGTTTTCCTCGGGAGGCGTGGGAGCGCGGGTTGCCTGGGAAGACTTCGGGTTCGGAGGCGGACTGTACACCCCGAACTCCACGCACACATCCTTCGCCGTATTCGCGCTGGAGGAACTCGATCTGAATCCGGTACGCCTGGAAGCCGGTCTTCGCTACGACTGGGCGCGCGTACGGCCCGAACGGGAAGATCGCTCCTCCGATATCGGCCACATCCGCGCGCGATCCTTCGGTGCGGCATCCGGATCGCTGGGGGCGCTTGCACGGCTGACGCGGCACCTCACGGTGGGTGCCTCCTTCGCCCGGGCCTTCCGTACCCCGAGCGTCAACGAGCTCTTCTCCGAAGGTCCCCACCTGGCGGCCTATGCATTCGAAGTGGGGAACCCGTCGCTCGATACCGAGCGCGGCGCCGGCGTCGACGCATTCGTACGCCTCACGGGAGACCGGCTCAACGCCGAGATGACGGTGTTCCGCAACGCCATCTCGGGGTACGTCTTCCCCCTCGAGACGGGCGAGCTGAGCCGGGTACGCCTGCCCATCTTCCAGTTCCACGGGGAAGACGCCGTGCTCGCCGGCTTCGAGAGCGCGCTGGAATGGGCGGTGGTCGGTGATCTGACCGTGGAAGCGGTGGCCTCGTACGTTCGCGGCAGGATTGAAGCAACCGACAAACCGCTTCCGTTGATTCCGCCACTGCAAGGGCGTTTCGCGGTCGGCTACGCGCCGCGCGCCTGGTTCGTGGAGGCCGAGACCCGGGTTGCAGCTCGGCAGGACCGGACGGGCCCCTTTGAGAGCGCAACTGATGGATATGCTGTTTTCGATCTTTCCGCCGGAATCCGGATTACGGTCAGGGGGCGGCTGAACGTGATCACCGTGCGGGGAGAGAATCTTGGCAACACCGAATACAGGAACCACCTGTCGCGCGTGAAGGAGATCATGCCCGAGGCGGGCAGATCCGTCAGCGTGGCATATCGAGTCGTCTTCTAGAGCGAGCCCCCGCCGGTTGCGGAGACGCTTCGCGCCGGGGACGACGGACATCAACCCAGACAAGGAAAGAGAGATGAGACATTCGAGACTGAAACTGCCGTTCGCGCTGCTGAGCGCGGGCATCCTGGCTCTCTCCGCGTGCGAGAGCGCAACCGAACCCGAAGAAAACCATGCCGAGGATGTCGAGGGTGTGATCCTGGTGCTGAGCGGCCAGACGATCGCGTCCTACGACGGGCACGACGGCGAGTGGACCGGTGAACTGGAGGTGGAGCCGGGCGAGGAAACCGGCCACATCAGCGTGCGCTTCGTGGACCACGACGGAGCCGCAGTGGCACTGGATGACGACTTCTACCTGGAAGTGGAAGTCGAGGACGAGTCCATCGCCGAATTCGAGCAGGACACCCCCGGGGAGTTCGGGGGACACCTGCATGGAGGGGCCGAGGGCGACACCGACATCGTCTTCCGCCTGATGCACGGAAGCGTCGGATCCGGCCACGCGGACTTCGTGACCGAGCCGCTCCACGTCCACGTGCACGAACACTAGACGGCGGCTGGCCGGGCTCAGCCGGGCGAAGCAGTTCCGCAAACCCTCCCCGGAGTGATCCCGGGGAGGGTTCGCCGTTGTTCGCCACGCGGGACGTAACCTGCGGGCATCGGGCGGAAAGCCCCTGCGCGCGCTACAATGACGGGGATCCTCCATCCCGTCCTGAACCCCGGAACGACCCATGCGCGCATCCAGACCCGACCGCTCACCCTGCCCGGAACCCCGCCTTCCGCGCAGCGGAGCCGACCCGACCGCCGCGTTCCTGGCGGGCGTGCTGCTGCTCGGCGCGGCCGCCTGCGGCCAAGGCGCGTCCACGGGCGCCGTCACCCCCGACCGCATCCTGCACAACGGCCAGGTCGTCACCGTCGACGACGACTTCTCGATTGCGGAGGCCATCGCCTGGCGCCAGGGCCCGAACGGCTCGGAGATCATGCGGGTGGGCGACGAGGAGGAGGTTCTCGCCCTCGCCGGGCCGGACACGCGCGTGACCGACCTGGAGGGCCGCGTCGTCCTGCCCGGCCTGATCGACTCGCATCTCCATTTCTCCCAGTTGGGGATCGAGGCGGAGTTCGAGAACGACCTGCGCTACGCGATGAGCACCGGCGAGATCGTGCAACTGGTCGCCGACCTGATGGACCGCCTCGACCCCGAGCCCGGCGAGTGGGTCACGAGCCGCGGCTGGGACGAGCACAAGTACGAGCGGCCCTTCACCCGCTGGCAGATCGACGAGCATACGCCGGACAACCCGGTCCGCCTCGGCCGGGTGTACCGCGGTGTCGCGGTCAACACCGCCGCCTTCCGCCTGATGGGCATCGACGACTCCGACTCCTCCACCTGGCCCGACTGGTGGCTCCAGGACCTGGACTGGTTCAACTATGAGGACAAGGTCTTCCGCGAGATGCGCACGCTGACGGTGGACGGGCAGACGCGCGAGATCGAGGTCCCGACCGGGATGTTCCTCGGCAACGCGGTGCGGCTGGTCACGGTGAACCCGTCCCAGCGCGACTACGAGGCCCGGATACGCGCCATCGACTACGGCAGCCGCGAGATGACCCGCCTGGGCGTGACCGCCATCGTGGACCCCGGCGGCGGCGGGCAGGTGATGCGCGCCTACCAGGAAGCCCGCGACCGCGGCATGCTCCACTTCCGCATCCTGCAGGTGTACGAAGGCATGTTCAGCACCCAGTCCCCCGAGGAAATCGACGCCCATTTCGCCTCCCTCCCCTTCAACAACCTCGGTGACCGCTTCCTGCGCTGGCGGGGCACCAAGTGGCAGATCGACGGCGGAGCGGGAACGCGCAGCTCGTGGGTCTCGCAGTCCTTCGTGGACTGGGAGACCATCGAGGGTGAGCCCAACTACGGGTACCACTGGGTGGAGGACGACGTGCGCGAGGCCCAGTTGCGCCCGACCGTCGACCGCGGCTGGGAGCCCCACATCCACTCGACCGGCGACCTGGGCATGAAGCAGACGGTAGACGTCTTCGCGAAGCTCATGGACTCCATCCGGGCGGAGGACCCCGACGCCGACCTGCGCTGGAGCGTCATCCACGCCTACCTGCCCATGGAGGCGGAGACCAACATGCTCGACAAGATGGCCGAATACGGCATCATCGCGGCCGTCAACCCGTCGTTCATCTACCACCAGGGCCGCTCGTTCTCCGCCAACCTGAGCCCCGGACGCATGGCCCGCCTGAAGCCGCTGCGCAGCTACCTCGACGCCGGCGTGCGCATCGCGGTGGGCTCCGACTACGGCACCTCCCCGTACAGCCCCTGGATCGGGCTCTACGCCATGCTCACGCGCACCGATCTCTGGGGAGGCGAGCATGGACCGGAGCAGACCATCACGCTCGAGGAGGCGCTGCGCGCGATGACCATCGACAACGCCTACCTGACCTACTCGGACGACTGGGCGGGCAGCCTGGAGCCGGGCAAGGTCGCCGACCTGGTGGTGCTCGACCTCGAGGACGTGTGGGAGCTGGAGCGCGAACCGGACGGGATTCTCGAGATGGGCGACCGCGTCCTGCTCACGCTGGTGGACGGCAACCCGGCCTTCCAGAGGGCCGGGTTCGAGTTCTGACGTGCTCCCGCTATAAACTTAGTCCGATAGACTAAGCTAATTCCCGGCGATGGCCTCGCGGATCAGTTCCACGGTCTTGTTGTTGCGCCACTGCATCAACTGCTCGCCCAGGGCGATGGTCTCCTCCTTGGGAGCGATCGAGACGCCGTTGATCGTTGCCTTCCCGGCCGCGACCCGCTCGTCGTAGCGCACGGTCGAGGGATCGACCGTCATCTGCATGGAGGTCAGCCAGTAGGTGTCGTGATAGCCGTCGCCGGGGCCTTCCTCCACCCCCAGCTCGTTCATGCGCGCCACCACGCCGGCATTGTCGTAGTAGCCCGCGATGTGGTGCGCCTTGGTCTCACCCCAGCGCTCGTTGAGAGCGGCGGCCGCGGCAGCCATTCCGGCCTGGTTCCCGCCGCTGTCGCCGATGTAGATGATGTGCTCGAAGCCGTGCACGTGAAGGCTGTGCCCCACGTCCTCGAGCATCATCTGGAAGGTCTCGTCACGCACGGTAAGTGTCCCGGGATAGCGCATGTGCCCGGTCCTGGGCTCGAATCCGCCCTCCGGCACCAGCTTGATGATCGGCGTGCAGAGTGCGTTGCCGAGCTCGCGCGCGATGGCGTCGCATGCCCCCTCCAGCACGTAGTTGTGCTTGCCCAGCGCGACGTAGGGGCCATTCTGCTCGATGCCCCCGGTGGGAATGATGGCGGTGGTCTTGCCGGCGGCCATCGCATCGCGCACCTCGATCCAGGTCAGCTCCTCGATCCATACGGAGTTCAGCGGAGCGATGGGGTTTTCCATGCGGATCTCGGCCTGGAAGGCGGCCTCCCGTTCTTCGGGCGTCGGCGCCTGCATGGCGGTGGGCGCCTGCGAGTCCGGGGCCTGGCCGGGACGCATGACGAGAAACGCGACTGCCGCCAGAATGAGAACGGAAATGGCGGACCATGCTTTCATCTTGATGCTCCTTGTGGGCGGAAGGCATGCCGGGCCACGTCCTGTCGGACCCGGCCGCCCCTGGGGCCGAGGGGCGTACCGGCACGTTAGCACACTGCGTTCATCCGTGCGAGAAGATCTGGCGTCACGTGCGTACACGCGCGGATGTAAGCAGAGCGAATGTTGCGGAACCGCGGCTCGTGACAGTACTGTGTATGCTGGTTAGTCGTCTCCTGCACCCTCGCCCTGCTCTCAGGCAGAACGACGGGAGGCCGGCGGCGGACGGCACCGGTCCGAGCAACCGGGTCTCATATCCGGAGTTGTCATGAGGCTACCCATCGCCAGCCTGATGGCGGTCGCCGGCTTCACCGCGGCGGTCGGGCATCAGTCGGGGCCGGTTGCGGAGCGGAACCCCGTGCCCGTCCCCCTTTCCTCGGCCGCCGAGGTCGCGCGGGACATCTCTCCCGAAGACCTGACGGGCGTCGTGCGCATGTACTGTCAGGTGTGCCACAACGACGCGCTCCTGACCGGCAATCTCACCCTGGCGGCGTTCCACGTCGAGGACGCGCCGGAGTCCGCCGAGACGGCGGAGAAGATGATCCGCAAGCTGCGCGCCGGCATGATGCCTCCGCCGGGAATGCCGCGCCCCGCCGGCGACACCCTGGTCATGCTGGTCGAAACCCTCGAGCAGCTCATCGACGATGCCGCCACGGGCAACCCGATGCCGGGCAACCGGTCGTTCCAGCGCCTGAACCGGGCGGAGTACGCGGCATCCATCCGCGACCTGCTCGACCTCGAAATCGATGGCGGCGACTACCTGCCGCTCGACACCAAGAGCGCGAACTTCGACAACATCGCCGACGTCCAGATGCTGTCCCCGACCAACCTGGACGCGTACCTGCGGGCCGCGGACGAGATCAGCCGCCTGGCGGTCGGGATACCCGACGCCCCCAGCAATTCGGTGACCTATACGAATTCGGGCTACGCGTCGCAGTGGGATCGAGTCCCCGGCGCACCCCGCGGCACCCGGGGGGGCGTCAGTGTGGTCCACAACTTCCCGGCCGACGGCGACTACACCTTCCAGCTCTGGTTCGAGCACACCACGACGGGCGAGATCACCGGCGGCGTGACTCCCGGCGAGCAGATCGAGATCTCCATCGACGGCGAGCCGCTCGCCCTGCTCGAGGTGGATCGCTGGATGCACGTCGCCGATCCCAACGGGATGAGCTTCACCACCGAGCCGTTCCATGTGACCGCCGGACCGCATCGGGTGAGCGCCGTCTTCCTTCGCCAGACGGACGGACCGGTCGAGGACATCCTTTCGCCCCACGACTGGTCGCTCAGCGACCGCAAGATCGGAAGCGGCTCGGGCTACGGCATCACCGTGCTGGCCCACCTGAAGGACCTCGTCATTCTCGGTCCCGACAACCCCACCGGGATATCGGACACGCCCAGCCGCCGCGCCATCTTCAGCTGCGTGCCTTCGTCGGCGGCCTACGCACGCCCCTGCGCGCGCGAGATCGTGGAGAGGCTCGGCAGCAAGGCGTTCCGGCGCCCGCTGGAGTCCTCCGAGGTCGAATCGCTGATGGCCTTCTACGACCTGAAGGCCGACGATGGCTTCGAGGACGGCGTCCGCACCGCGCTGCAGGCGATCCTGGCCAGCCCCGACTTCGTGTTCCGGGTGGAGGAAACGCCGGTGGGGGCACGGGCGGGCGATCTGTACCCCATCTCCGACCTCGATCTGGCTTCGCGGCTGTCCTACTTCCTGTGGGGAACGCTTCCCGACGAGACTCTGGTAGACCTGGCCGACCGGGGCGAGCTCTCCGATCCGGCCACCTTGCGCGCACAGCTCGAGCGCATGCTCGCCGATCCGCGCGCGGAGGCGCTCGGCTCGCGCTTCGCCGCCCAGTGGCTGCGGCTAGAGGACCTGGAGAAGGTCAATCCCGATCGCCTGCTCTTCCCGGACTACCACGAACAGCTCGGCAACGCCATGCTCGCCGAGACCGAACTCTTCTTCAACAACATCGTCCAGGAGGACCGCAGCGCCCTGGAGCTCTTCACGGCGGACTACACGTTCGTGAACGAGCGGCTGGCCAGGCACTACGGCATCCCCGGCGTCGCGGGCGAAGCCTTCCAGCGGGTCCGATACCCCGACGACAAGCGCCGCGGGCTGTTCGGACACGGGAGCATCCTCACGCTCACCTCCCACGCCAACCGTACCTCACCGGTGCTGCGCGGCAAATGGGTGATGGAGGTCATGCTCGGCACGCCGCCACCGCCGCCGCCGCCGGGCGTCCCGGATCTCGATCAGACCGAGAGCAGCGACGGTGGCCGCATGCTGACCACCCGCGAGCGAATGGAGCGTCACCGGGCCAGTCCGGTGTGCGCCGCCTGTCACCAGTTCATGGACCCGATCGGCCTCGCCCTGGACAACTACGACGTGACCGGCCGCTGGCGCATTCGGGAACACAGCATGCCGCTCGACACGCGCGGAACCCTCTGGGACGGCACCCCGGTGGAGAGCCCGTCGCAACTGCAGGAAGCGCTCCTGCAGCGGCCCATCCCCCTGATTCGCAACTTCACCGTGAACCTGATGGCGTACGGGCTGGGCCGCCGCGTCGAGTACTACGACATGCCCGAGATCCGGGCGATCGTGGCGGCCGCCGAAGCCAACGACTACAGGATGTCTTCGTTCCTCACGGGCGTGATCGAGAGCGACGCCTTCCGCTTTAGCCAGGTACCGGACGTCGTCGTCGAGGAGGCGTCGAGCAGATAGCCGCTGATCGCAGCCCGCGGCGATGGACGCCTGATGGTCCAGCCGGGGCTTGCGTGAGACGGATACAGGAAAAACGAGTCGCTTCGCCGCCGACCGGCGAAGCACCAATCGCAGTACCGAGG
>VYDD01000082.1:0-11983 GCA_009843625.1 Gammaproteobacteria bacterium
AACCTGCGGGTAACGGACCGCGATTTTTCCCGAGCCCACGCGAGGGCGCGCGCGGAGGGCATTCCCTATCAGACGCTGCTGTCGAGCGTCATCCACAAGTACCTGGCGGGACGGCTGGTAGAAAGGCGATAGATGATGATCTACGGCGCGACCGGCTACACCGGCCGGCTGGTCGCGGAGGAAGCGATTGAAGCGGGTGTGCAACCCGTACTCGTCGGCCGCGATGAAGGGAAGCTCGACGGCTTGGCCGATTCCTTGAGCGCGGCTGCAGCCGAGGAATCCCAGAGCGTGCCGCTCGAGACCCGGGC
The DNA here is from genome assembly GCA_009843625.1 of Gammaproteobacteria bacterium. Classification (GTDB taxonomy): domain Bacteria; phylum Gemmatimonadota; class Gemmatimonadetes; order Longimicrobiales; family Gaopeijiaceae; genus BD2-11. Next base: position 309 of record VYDD01000082.1, read on the forward strand.
GTTCGGTCTCGACGACCCGGTTCGGATGGCCGCGGCCCTGCGGGACATCGATGTGGTGCTGCACTGCGCCGGGCCCTTCTCGCGCACCGCGCTGCCGATGTTCGACGCCTGCGTCCGGACCGGCACGCATTACGTGGACATTACCGGCGAGATCAGCGTCTGCGAAGCGCTCGCGGCCCGGGACGCGGAGGCGCGGGAGGCGGGGATCATGGCGCTGCCCGCCGCCGGGTTCGATGTGGTGCCGAGCGACTGCCTGATCGCCGATCTGGCCGCGCGTCATCCCGGGGGACGCATCCTGCGGCTGGGCTTGCTGGTTCGCTCCGGCGCCTCGCGCGGCACGATGAAGACCGCGCTGGAGGGCGTCAACGCGATTCGCGTTCGGCGCGACGGTCGTGTCACCCGGGTCGCCGCGGGAAGCTTGCGCCACGAGTTCGACTTCGGGCGCGGGCCGGCCGCAGCTCTCGTGACACCTCTGGCGGATGTGTCCACGGCCTGGTGGTCGACCGGCATCGAGAACATCGAGACCTACTATCGCGCCGGGCGAAGACTCCCGCAGCTCATGCGGTTGAGCCGGTGGTTCGGCTGGCTGCTGGGCGGGCGTACGGCCCAGGCCCTGCTGCGCAGATGGATCGACCGTGGACCCGAGGGACCGAGTGACGCGCAACGCGGGACCAGCGAGGGGATCCTGGTCGCGGAGATCGAGGATGCCCGAGGCCGGCGCACCGCCGCCCGCATGCGCGTTCCCGATCCTTACGGATTCACCGCGAAGACCCTGGTGGCTATCGGGGTGCGCGTGCTGGACGGCGACTTCAAGGCCGGATACCAGACACCGTCCTCGGCCTACGGCGCCGATTTCGTTCGCCAGTTTGATGGTGTGGAGTGGGAGCTGCTCTAACGCGCCAGCCAGGTGCTGAACCGTTCGTTCAGTTCGTCCTGATGGTCGACCCAGAAGGCCCAGTCGTAGCGCAGGGCGCGCGCAGCATTTACGGGCGTCGCCGGCAGGTGCGGCTCCATCTCGACCCCGGTAGCCAGGTGGGTCGTCACCAGTGGCATGCCGGACCTGCGGGTCGGTGAGTAGGAGATGCGGCGGCTGATCCGCGCGAGCGACTCGGCGCTGGTCGCGAAGCCCACGTAGCGCAGCGCCGCGTCGAGCCTCGGCGTGCCCCGGACGACCCCGATCTGGCCGAACGCGAGCAACTGGCCATCCCAGATGATCACGAACGGCTGGTCCTCCAGGACCTGCGCGTTGAAGATGCGCCCATTGTACGCCGTGCTCATCACCACCTCGCCGTCGGCCAGCATCTGCGGCGGCTGCGCACCCGCCTCCCACCAGATCACCTGGTCCTTGATCGTATCGAGCTTGCGGAAGGCGCGGTCGAGGCCATCGGGCGTGCTCAGAGTCGGGTAGACCTGGTCGCGGGGCACTCCGTCGGCGAGCAGGGCAAACTCCAGATTCGCCTGCGCAAGACGCCGCATCCCGCGCCGGCCCGGGAACTTCTCCAAGTCGAAGAAGTCGGCCATGGTAGCGGGCTTCTCGCCCGGGATATTCTCCTCGTTGTAGACGATCACCGTGGACGCGTACAGGAAGGGGGCGCCGCACACGGTCTGGGTCTCGCCAACGAAGTCCTCAGCCGCCGGCGTGCCGTCGTGACCGGGAGGCAGCGCGTCGATGTCGACCGGCTCCAGCAGCCCCTCGTCGCACGCCTGCACCGCGTCGGCGATCTCCAGGCTGACCACGTCCCACTGGATGTTGCCGATGTCGACCTGGGCCCGGATCTCGGCGAGCCCGCCGTTGTACGCCCCGAGGTTGACGGGGATGCCGGTCGCCTCGGAGAAGGGGACGATGGTGGCCTCCTCGACGGCGCGTCCGTAGGAACCACCCCACGACACGACGGTGATTGGCTGTGGCCGGTCCTGTCCGCAGGCGGCGGTGGCGAGGATCACCATAAAGGCGAGAATCAGCCGCGTCCGCAACTTGTCGACCTTGGGGTTTCTGGGCATCGAGTACCTCACTCTTCCGGGCCAGCTGCGTGCAGACCGAGTTCGCGCCGCAGGGAACGTACTACACGGCATCGAATAGTATCTTCTTCCGGTGCCGTTCATGACGAACGCGGAAGGCCCGCGCTTCCGGAAAACGGCGAGAGCTGTAGCGAAGGATGACTCTGACGCGCACCCGAAGCCTGGCTCTCCTCTGGCTAACGGCCTTGGCCCTGGCCGCCTGCGACCTTCTCGGGCCCGATTACATCGAGACCCGGGAGGTGACCGTCGGGCCCACGCTGGCCAAGTGCTACGGCGTGGGTCTGCAGTCGTGCATGGTGGTCGACGGCGAGTTCTTCTACGACGGAATCGACGGATTCGACTACGAGCCCGGCTACGACTATCGGCTCCGCATCGGCAAGTACGATCCCTGGGGCGGGGGAGAACCGCCGCAGGATGCCGGCCGGTACGCCTATCGTCTGCTGGAGCAACTGGAGAAGACCGTCGCACCGTCCACCCCCGCAACCCTGTCGCTGGCGCCGACGCGGGTGACCTGCATTCAGGGTGACGACTTCTGCCTGGTGCTGGACGGCGAGCTGTACGACGACATGATCACCAGCTTCGAATACGAGGCCGGCGATCACTATATCCTCGATGCCAACAGGTATCGTGACGGCCGGTACCTGCTGAACGAGATTACTTCGAGAACCAGGGCGGCGGGCACGGAAGAGGAGATCACCGTCGATCGCCACCGGGTAGAGTGCGGCGGCGGTCATCCCGGGTACTGCAAGGTCGTGAACGGCGCGCCCTTCCGGGGCGAGATCGTCGGCTTCCAGCCCGCGCACGACTATGAGTACCGCCTGCGCGTCGAGCGGTTCGACATGTTTCCCGAGGGCGTGACCGGGGCGCCTTACGTTCCGGCGTACGGGTACCGCTGGCTGGAGACGCTCGAACGCACGAGCGGCTGATTCCTCGCGGCGCGATAGTTTGTACCATATCCAACGGTACGATAGGTGATATGGTACGATATTCGCGCCTTCGGCGATCCCTGAAACCGATGGTTCAAGGCGTCGAGCACAACTCCACGAGGTCGTGGTCGATCAGCGGCAGGTCCACGCCGGCGTCCCACTGTCGCCGGAGGGTGTCGACGATGCGGTTCCTCGTCCTCGTGTCCGGACCCAGGGTCTTGATGAAGGCGAGGGCCTGCCCCGTGATTCTGTAGGGGCCGTCCGCCCAGTCCGCCTTGACAACCAGGACATGATGGTCGCTCTCGCGCCTGATCGCCGCCGGCCCGCCCGTGACGGGACACTTCTGATCGCGCCGGGCGCCCCGGAACAGGCTGTCCAGCAGGTCCAGGACATGAGGCACTTCGGAAGGGATGTCCTTCTTGTCCATCGACCGGACCAGCCGGTGCAGGTCGCCTCGCGGAAGCAGGCTGTCGTCGCCGATCCGGTCCGCCAGGCGGCGGAAAAACTCCCTGACGAACTCGCTGGGGCTGCGCTTGACGCGCTCGGGGTCGTCAAGAAAGCGACCGCCTTCCGGATGGACGCTGTAGGTGACGTCCAGCAGCTCGTCTTCGATCCGCTCGATCACCGGCCGGTTGAAGTACCGGCTGGCGGCATAGATGCCCAGGACTTCGGACCGGAGGAGGTGCTTCTCGACTTCTCCCCGGCGCCACCAGGCGGTCAAAAGGCCATCCTCCTCGGCGTCTTGGCGAGGCTCTGCTCCCATGTCGAGGATCGCGAGGCCTCGCAGGTTGGGGTCGTCGCGGCGAAGAGCGCGGAAATGTTCCGCGGGCGTCAGCGCAAACCTGGTCCTGCCGGACCGGGGGGCGCGACCCGATCCTGCGTCGGCGTCGGCCTGAGCGCTACCCGGGCGCTGTCGCAGGTCGCGAAGGTAGAAAGCGTTGGCCTGGTCGTCCCACACTTCGGCCGCCGGATGCCCCAGTCGCTCGGCCAGGGCCCGCAGCAGGAAGAGGTCGGACGGCCCGTCCACGTAGAGCACATACCTGAGGACGCCGGCGCTCTTCGAGTGGCTGGCCCGGTGGGAAGTGAGGCGCCGCGCCGAGCGCGGAGTGAGATCGAGTTCGTGCACCCTGGCTACCGGCAGCGCCGTGATGCGGTCGTGCATGGGATACTCGCTGGGGCCGGGGTACACGACCCAGAGGTGCTGCAGCTCGAGATCCCGCAGCACCGTGTGCATGGACTTGGTTACGCGGGGTGCCTCGCTCGCCTTGAACTCGAAGCCCCAGTGCCGCCCGCGCCGCCGCAGAAGCAGGTCCAGCTCCGCGCCTCTCTTGGTGGCGTAGTAGTAGGACTCGCGGTCGCCATGGGCCAGGAGCACCTGCTCGAGTGCGAATCCCTCCCAGCTTGCGCCGTACCGGGGATGACTGGCGAGGTCGCGCATGCTCTGCAAGCCGAGCAGGTAGTGAAGCATCCCGCTGTCCCGCAAGTAGACCTTGGGCGATTTCATGACGCGCTTCGCGATGTTCTCGGACCACGCAGGCAGCAGCCGGATCATGAACGTGCCGACCAGCAGATCGCGGTAGCGGTTCGCCGTGGGCGACCGGACGTCGAGCGAGCGGGCGACCTCTGCGGCGTTCCAGCGCTGCCCGTGCAGATGGGCCATCATCCTCCAGCAACGGCCGACGGCCTCGGTCGATACGCCCGGCGTGATTCCCGGGATGTCGCGCTCAACAAAGGTTTGCGTGAACGAGTCCATCCAATCCAGCCAGTCGGCAGGCGAGTCCGCCAGGAACGCACGCGGAAATCCGCCCCGCAGCCATAGCCGCTCGCCGTTTCCGGACCCTGCCTCGGGCAGTGAGAACCCGCCCATTCTGACGAATCGGATCCTGCCCGCCAGGGTTTCCGAGACGCCCTTCACCAAATCGGGCGAGGCACTCCCGAGAAGAGCGAAGACGGCCTTGCGGTTCGGGTCGTCGCAAAGGGGCCGCAGGATCTCGAAGATCCGGGGCATGCGCTGCACCTCGTCCAGCACGACGAGCCCCCGGCAGCCCCTCAAGATCCGTTCCGGCGCGAGCGTGAGCGCCTGCCGGTCCCGGGGCTTCTCCAGATCGAAGTGCTCCGACGGGCGCGGCCATGCGTTCATGAGCTCGCGCGAGATGGTGGTCTTGCCGACCTGACGCGCGCCGAGAATTGCGACTGCGGGCGAAGCCAGCAGCCGATCACGCAGAGCGGCGAGGAGATGCGGGCGGGGGATAGTTTGTACCATATCGACTAGTCCGATGAATGATATGGTACGAAGTATAGCGAGAATTGGGGGACCAGACCACCGCCGCGCGCGCGCAGACGACCGCGCGATGACCGTCAGCCAGGTGACCCGCTCTCCTTCCACTCCACCGCGTGCGGCACCCCTTCGCTCGCCAGCTCTTCCAGGATGGCGTGCACGGCGTCTGCGAGGCGCTCGTCGAAGAGATGGGAGTGGTCGAGGTACCAGGCCACCCAACCCTCGCTGAGCAGGTGCTCTTTGAAGGAGCGACGGTAGGACTCCCACATCTTCTCTTCCATGGCCCCGGTTTCTTGCTGGTAGACCAGGTTGCCCATGTGGCGGAAGATCGCCGTCATATAGGAGTTCCAGCGCAACCGCTCCCCGGCCGTGAGCCCGTCCGGGTTGTCGGCCGCCCGGGCGACCATCGAGTTGAAGGTGGCCGCGCGTACGCTCTTCGTGTTGCGCTGCGTCTGCTCGATGCCGAGCCTCATCCGGCGCGCGACCAGAAGCAGCGACGCCACGACACCCACGGCACCGATGAACTCGCCGAGGTTGCCGAGGATATCCAGGTTCATTCGGGAAGCGTCTGCGAGGCGTGGTGGTGAGTGGGGTTGAATCAGCGCATCCCTTCCGGCAGACGCCTCACTGCCACATAGGGCACGTCCAGGTCGTCCGTCTCCACGAAGGCGACGAGGCCGTTGGGGCCGAAGGCGGAGGGCATCGCGGTGGAGCCGGGCGGGAAGGTGCCCAGGTAGCGTCCGTCCGGCGGATCGCCAGAGGCCCGAATCCGGGCAGGGAATCGTCTAAAGTCATACAGGGCTGCACGATCTGCGCTTCCTGCCTTTGGTCTGGATCTTGCCGGAACGTGCCTCAAAGGCGGGAGAAACTGACTTGAATGGCGGGACTCCCTCACCCCGCGCAGCCTCTTCGTCCAAGGCTCTGCAAGGCCACATCGCCCACCAGCAGCAGCTACCGTGGGCGCTGAGTTCCTCTTAGCTTTCCGCATCGCCGCGGCTCTTTTCGGGCATGGCTACGCTCAAGGTCAGGCTGGGTTCCCGGACCACGCTGCCGTAGCTGCCTCGCAGATCCAGCTTGAGGCCACCGGGCAGACTAACGCCGTAGTTGGCGTGCACGTCGAAGGTCCATCGGTCCGCTTCCGGCCCGCCGCTTCGGAGACCGCCGCCGAGCGGGCCGTGCAGGAGCGCGCCCGAGGCGGTGGCCAAGCCGCCCCAGCGCGGCGAGACCGAGAGCGAGAACCCTCCTCGCCGCCCTGCCTGCCGAGGGCGAGGGTCACCGCCGCGCCGCGCTCGCCGTAGCCTTCCGCCGTGTGGTGGACGAGCATTCGGGCCTGCGCGTCGAGGCGCACGATGCCGAGTACGGCCTGGAGTCTTCCGGCGACCTCGATGCCGTCGCCGGTCTGGCCCGCGCCGCCGTCCCGGCGCGCGTGCACCGTGCCGGACGGCGTCAGTTCCAAATCGCCGAGCCGGGCGGGCAGCGACAGGTCGAGGCCGACGCGCACCTGGTTCACGTCGATGTCCTGCCGGTCGATGGTCTTCCCGCCGTCCCCGGTGCGGAGCCTGGCCCATTGCGGCGTCGCCCAGGAAGGCGAAGTCGAGCCCGCCCGGCGATCCGAGGCGCTGTGCGAGTTCGACGAGCCCGAGACGGAGGTCGGTCGGGCTCGCGCCCGTCCTTCCGGCCGCGCGCGCGGTCCGGGCGGAACGCCAGAGGCCAGAATCCGGGCAGGAAATCGTGTAAAGTCCTACAGGGCTGCACGATCTGCGTTTCCTACCGTGGTCCTGGACCCAGCTGGAACGTGCCACGAAAGCGAGAAACCGGATCCGAATGGCGGGACTCCCCGCACACGCTGGCGCCCCTTCTTCGAAGGTCTCCGAAGCCGATCCTGCCGCCCCACGACTTCCTCTTTGCGGACGGCGCGGGAGCCGTCCCGGTCCGCGTCCCTTCTGCTAGTACGACAATGGGAGTGGCCCAGAGTCTGCCGGACGCGTATTCTGACCAAGTGGGCCTGCCAAGCGCTCTCGGGTCGGCATCGGTGTAACGGTCCTTCACCTTCACAAAGGAAACTCATGGGCTGGCTTTGGTGGGCACTCCCGCTTGCCTTCACGGTTTTCATCAAGACCCTTAACCGCTTCCTGCTTGGGGACGCCAAGCAAGTCATTGACGCCACGTGCGGACTCGTGATCTGCGCCTTGGCAGTGATCGCGTTCCTCGTATCTGGTTGGCAGGTCGCCGTCGGCGCTCTAGTCGGCGTCGCGGCATTGGGATACCTCCTGCGCCCCATAGCTTCGGCCTTGGCCAGACGCCTCATTGTCTACCCTGATGATGGGCTCGCCGCCTACACTCGTCGCAAGCTTGACGGGATGACCCGCGCCCGCAACGACGACGAGTGGCTTCGGCTCGTCGATCGGGAGAAGGAGGCGGAAGCTCGGCACAAGACGATGGCTGTCGCGTCAGCGATGAATAAGCCGGCGATCCGTGAGGTTCTCCGACATGAGGGTGCCAGCGAGCGCGACCTCACAGCGTTCTACGAACGCATGGAAGTGTCCATCCTGCCGCCTAGGATCCGAAGAAAGGTGGTTCTCAACGCTGCTCTGGTGAAGTTCTTCCTAGAGAATTCAGAACCGGGCGAGAGCCATGACGGAAGCTACGTTCGCAATCTGCCCTCACAGGATATGCACAGACGACTGGGATTGTGGACGCGATACAATCCCGGCGGGACGGAGCCCCGAGCCTAGTCGCTCGGCAGCGGGAACGGTGGCATCAACGAGCAACTCGATGGCGCTTGTGGCCCGATTCGTCATCTGGGTAGGCCAGACCAGTGCTGGCTGATAGCCGCTTTCGCTCTTGGCGCACACGCTTCGTTCACCGCTGGCACGCGGCTCAGACGATAGGCGAGTGGTTCGGGAACGACGACGTGGGCTACCGCTTCGAGCACGTCAACCACGCACGTTCTCTCACGGAGTACATCTGGCGCTACGGAGCGTTCGCTGAGTCGCCGGACGGCACTGGACGAGTGCCTGTCAAGGACACGCATAGCCTGAGGAGCATCGTTGGACCGGTCGCTAGGAAAGGTCACAGCCATTTCGAGAAGGCCGTCCACTGCGCCGCGTTGTTCGGAGGCGATCACCACCGTGCCACGGCGCAGCCGCTCTCGCCCTCGCAAAACCGTCTGCTCCGGTACGCCTCGGAGAACCCGGATGTAGCCGAGTTCGCGGTCCGCCTCGTCGGACTTCACCGTGCGATGCTGCTCTACTACACCCAAATGCGCTACCTGACGGCGGCCGAGGCCGAGCACTACAGAAGGGAAGGCATCCCGGTGTTGGCGCCCTTCGGCAACGCTGACGGCTCGCGACGGGACCGACCGGAGCATGGCGAGGCGTTGGCAACGCTGGACGGGGATCTGGTCATCGCGCTCAGGAACGTCTTTGCCCGGAACATCTACAATGCGCTTGCGTGTCGCGCCCGGAGCGAACTGTTCGATACCGTCACGAGCGATCCCGATGGGAACCGTATCGCGTCGGAAACGCTCGATCCTACCCAGACACATGGCGTCGGCCCCGCCGTGGCAGTAGTGCAGGGCAGGCGACGGCGCTTCGTGGTCCGCGACGACGCGCTTGCCTCCATGCTGAGCAGTATCTCCGAAGCGCCGATGCCGGGATTCATCCGATTCCTGGCCGCGTTCAAGACGGCCGTCTCGACGATGATCACCGCGATGCCGGTGTTCATCGTCAAGAACTTCTTCCGCGATACGCTTGCAGGCTTCGTGGCGGGCCGGTACTGGCAGCTTCCCTTCCTGGGAACGCTTCTTGGCGGCCTGTATGCAATGCACGACTTGGCCACTGCGAGATCGCGCCGCGTGCGCGAGTACCTGCTGCAAGGGGGCTTCTACTCGGGCTTGGTGGAATCGGAAGTCCATCTGGGGGACGTGCGGGGCGAGAACCGGGGCACTATCCAAGGTGGGACGGCTCGGCGACGATGGACCCTTTTCGTCCATGTGCTGACACGGCCCGCGTGGATCGCCGAAGCGGGCACCCGGGTCGATCAGTTCGAGAGAGCTCGGAAGGCAGGCGCCACGAACTACATGGCCGCCCGGGCGGCCCGCATGGTCTCCGCCGACTTCGCCAACATCGGGTCGTCCCGGGGATGGCGAATGTACGTCCACACCGTCCCGTTCCTGAACGCCGCGATCCAGGGCTTCGATCAGCTCTACCAGATCGTCCGGTTTCGCCGCCGGGCCGCGAAGAGCGCGCCGCGGTGGGGACATGAGCGGAGACGCCATGTCGCGAAGACGTTCGCATCGGGACTCTGCCTGTCGCTGCTGGCCGCAGCGGGCTGGTGGCACAACGATCTTTGGAACACGCGGCGCGCCGAATACCGGAATCAGACTGATTACGAAAAGGCGTCCTGGGTGACGCTATACGATGCGTGGGGCGACACGGACATCCGCATTCCGGTTCCGTTTCAGATCGGTGCCGTGTTCGTGAAGCTGCCCGAAATCGCGTTGGACCTCGCGTTCGGAAGCGGCACGCAAGCGGGACCGAAGTTCGTCTGGTCGTTGGTTCACGGCAACTTGGCGGTGGGTTGGATTCCGGCCGTTGCGCAGCCCTTCGTCGAAGTCCGTACCAACCGCAACTTCTTCGGGGAGGAGATCATCCCCCCCTACATGATGTACTGGCCCGCCGAGGAACGGTATTTCCACCGTAGCACTCCGCTGCCGTACCGGGCCATCGGATCAGAGCTGGGCGTGTCGCCGTTGCACGTCCAGACATTCGTGCGAGGATGGACGGGCCATCTTGGCAACGCGGCGGTGGCGGTACTCGACGAGAAGGTGATGTGGGATACGAGGCGCAACGGCCCCAAGCCTTTTCCGAAGACCGCGCGTCTACTGACCGGCGTGTACAGCCTGCAACCAACAACACCGAGGACGTTCACGCGCACCAGCAATGAATTCTACGAGCTGGCCGATTGGCTGGACCGACAGATCGCCGGGGCGTCCCGGAATCGTGCTCGAATCCCGGTGGCCATCCGCCGGGCGGACAATCGGAGCGAGCGCGCTCAGCGGCAAGCGTCACGCCTTCGCCGTCAAGGGGATGAGGTCCGCATGGACAGAAGCCTTACGGCCGGGCAGAAGGAGCGGCGGATTCAAGATCTCTACACCCGCATCGATGCGGTCCTGCGCGAAACGCTCCCGACGATGCAGCGAACTCGGGAGTCCGCGCGATAGCTTGCCCGACATGGTTCTCGATCCCTAGGATGCTCGCGAACGCCATCATGATGCGGGAGCGGTCGTTTTCGAGAACGTGGCGCCCGCGAGCGATAGCAGGGCGGCAGACCATCTGCGGAGACGGAAATGAGAAGTCGCGACTTGGATCCGTACGAAGTCCTCGGCCTCGAACACGGGGCGACTTGGGAAGAGGCCCGGATGGCATATCGACGCCTAGCGAAGAAGCACCACCCGGACAAGAATCCAGGAGACAAGGCTTCTGAGTGGATCTTCAAACAGGTGGGCGAAGCTTACGAGCGTCTTGAGATCATCCACGGGACACGAGCTCAAGGGGAAGATCACAAGCGCTATGGGCGACCAAGCCGCGAACAACAAGAACGTGGGCCACAGCAGAGCGCGCAACGTGATCGCCGAGCGCGTGAACAACGCAGGGCACAGGCGGGGACTGGGAACGAGCCAAGGGAGTCACAGCCGCCACCGCCGAGGGCTCCGCATGGCGGATCGGGCGTAGCTGAAGGGTCCAACAGAAGTCCGAAGGCCGCACCGACGGCTCGTCAAATGGCGGGTCGTCTCGGGATTCTCGTATTTGGCGCGGCGTGCTGGGCGGCGGGGACCGCCATCCTATGGGCGCTGCTGGTATCGATTGGATTGCTTATCGACGATGGTCCGGGGGCATTGTGGGTCAATCCTCCACCAAGCGTCGGGCGACGACCCGTCGCGATTCTCGTGAGCGCTCTAGCAGTCGGCGTAACGTGGCAAATCGTTCGGCGATGGCTTGCAAGACGAGCGTTCGGTCGTTCGTGAAGCACAAGGCAAGGCGTTCACTTGTCGCCGTAGCTGCTCGCTCGCTTTTTGCTTGTAGCGGCATTGGTAGCGACAGAAGGCATCCGCGATCGAATGAATGAACGGCGCCGAGCCTGCTGTTGTGGACGTGGTACTTCCAATGTGCCAAGCCAAGACGCCCAATACGAAGAACCACTCTGGGTAACACGAGCCCGCCGCTACTTGGAAGCGCACAGTTTATCCCCCGTCCAGATAGAGAAGCGGATCCAGCGCGCCTACGGCGGGGAGCACACGACCGACGCGACCTCTCCGTTCCCGGGGCGCGGAGCTTGTGAGCGGAGAGTTCGGCGCGTATGGTGAGGAGCATGCGTGACCGCCAGCCACGGAAGGACTCCACTTCGAGATGCCTCCGCCCGGCACCGACCTGATCAACCGAGTAGTGGAC
>VYDD01000082.1:11993-14734 GCA_009843625.1 Gammaproteobacteria bacterium
GACCGTTACAACGATCGCTGCTTTCGCAGATGCTCGGTGAATAAAGCATGGTAACCGTGGATCGCGTCAACGCTGCCAGTATCTGTCGACCAGCTGAGGTTGAAGCCAAGTGAAAAACCTCATGTTCACCTCTGCCAACGATTGGGCGATACTCTGGAAGGCGGGCGAAACCACAGTGTCCGCAGCCCGGATCTGGCCCTGCTTGATCTCGGAGACCATAGCCTTCGTCAGGTCTCTCGCTACCCCCAAGCTGTCAGCCTTCCACCGAGGACTTGAATCGTCAAGCAGGCTCTTCGCGTCCGCGAGTTGCTTCAGCAGAGGACGAACACGGTCATCGGGCTCTTCCAACGCGGTGGAGAGGGCGGCACGGAGGTTCTCGACGGCCCGACTCAAGTCTTTCAAAACAGCCTCCTGCTTCCGATACTCGACCTCACCCAGTATGCGGGGACCAAAGAGGGTTTCTGGAGTAGTCAGATCCCCAAGACGCGGCTCCTGCCATTCCAGCATCGCACCGGTTCCTCGCTCGGTACGAAGCGCCCACTCCTCCCGGAACTTCCGCACGTCCGGTGCCAACTCGACCGCGTGCCCATACGCCTCGTCCACCGCGGAAGCCGGTTCACCAAGCCAGCCGCGAGCCCGCGCGAGTTCCCGCCACGCCCAAGCGTGTTTCCGCGCTTGCGTGTCCATTCGGAGTACCCGCTCCAGAAGCACACGCGCGTCCGCGAGCAAGTCGTGGTTCTCGGCGGTGCGCCCTCGGCGATGGGCCTGTCCGGCCCGGTGCAGCTTGTTCTGTGCGCTTTCAAGCAAGGCGCGTGGGTCTTCCAGAATCAGGGGACCGGCGATCTCGAAGAGTTTTGCGGCGATCTCCTCGTCCCTGAGCCGTCTCGCCACGATCGCAGCCCCTATCGCCTCGTGACTCGGCAATTCGGCCCCGTGTTCCCGCAGAAAACCATGAGCACGTTCCGTCTGTCTGTCCGCAACCAAGGCTTCGATCCATGGAACAACAACGTTGACGCGCGCCGACTCTGCATCCAAGGGCAGGTAGGCGGCGACGACCGAGTCCGCGCGATCGAGTTCACCTTGGGCGATGCAGTATCGGACCAACTCTTCGGCGAGAACGAGCGAATCGGAGTCGGCGCGCCACGCGGCCTCAAGCGCGTCTAAGGCTTCGCTAGGCCGCCCAACGGCCCGCAGTTCGCTGGCCCTGCGTATCGCCGAAGAGGCGGTCTGCCAAGGGTGGGCGAAGAGGGTCGCTTGGAAGAAGGTACGCCCCTCATCGAAACGAAACTCGGGCGGAGGCGAACCATTGCGCTCCATCGCTTGGTAGACCTTATTCAAGCCTGTCAGACGCCGTTCGGCCAGACCGGCTTCCTTGAAGAGTTCCCCGGTCCTCGGGTTGCGTGGCGGCACCAAGGGCGGCGTGCCACCTGGGCGGAGCTGGTCCTGCTCAATTCCAAGAACCGGTCCGGGAGTGCTCCGTATGTCGATCCGATCCTCCGCGACGCGAACCAAGGTCGGGTGGGGTGAGTTGTCGGCGTAGCCACGGTGGAAGAGTGCGTTGACCAGCACTTCCCGCACGGCATCTTCAGGGTAGTTGACCCGATTCGAAGCTCCAAGTTGCTTGGACACCTTCTCAGTTCTTGATTCGAACACCTCGCGGCGGAGATAGCCAAGACAACCGCGAATCTGGTCGGCGGACCCACCCTTGAACACCTTCTCGTCGAGAACGTCCCCACCGACACCAGATCGTAGGATGGAGGTCTCGATCTTCGCTCCCGGAAACCATTTCGTCGCATCACGGGAGAAGAAGAGGAGTCCCACGTTGCGCGGAACTTCATGGTCGTTGACGCGGCGGACGATGTCCATCTTCCGATAGATGGTGCGGGGGTCTGGTTCATCCAGAAGTGCGCTTCCGCAGTCCCGAAGATGCTCCCGAATCATCGTTTCGCTCAAGTCGTCCACGGTAGCACCGAGAGCGGCGCGAGAGTCCCAAGGCACGGTGACAGACTGCTCCATCAATGGCGTGAGCAGGCCCCGCTTCTGTGCATCCACGGTCTTTTGGTCGATCCTGACCCAGTATCTCTTCGGGCGTCGGTCGCCATCGGGCGCTTGGTGCGGAGGGGTTTCGCTCGCAGGCACCCAGACCACGAGGATACGCCGTCCATCCCGGTCCTCGCGTGAGATGCGCGGCACGTATGTTGGGTCGATCCGCTTGCAGTTTTCGCCGATCCATCTCTCGGCTTCCTCCATCTGCTCTGGACTCAGTCCCCTAGGAGGGAGGCTCGCACGGCCTTCTCTCTCAGCGACGCCGATGATAATGTATCCGCTTCCGTGCCTTCTAAGGTCGTTCGCGAAGGCGCAAGTGGTCTTCAAGACCTGGTAACCCGTTACCTTCCGATCCCACGTCGCCTTGAACTCGATCCGTTCGGATTCGACAGTGCGAGCGTTGAGCAGGTCGTCAAGGTTGATTCGCAGGTTGCTCACCGTGGAGCGTCTCCCCTCAAGGGCCGAGGTTTCCTTTCGTCGATGTCATTGGGACCGTGTCCCATGCCGTGACGCCTCCGATCAAGAAGATAGCGTCCCGAAGGGCGTCGTTCTACGACGCGCGGCTACGTGTCTGGCGCAGGACTCCGCCCGGTCGAAGCCGAGGAGCGTCCGCGCTCTCGTGGAGTTCGCGGGCGGAGCGTCATCGCTCGAACCCTCCTCCGCCGCGCTCGGGGCCTCGGGGCCGGGGCGGTCGC
>VYDD01000199.1:0-9524 GCA_009843625.1 Gammaproteobacteria bacterium
GGCGTTGAAGGTGACGCTCCCCGGCACGGTGTAGTCGGCGTCGGCGGCGCCGCCCTGGTTGGTGGGCGTGATGGGAATGGTCACCGTGCGCTCGGGGTCGGCGCTGAGGGTGACGGTCACGTCCACGCTGCCGCCCTCGGCGGCCGTGTAGCTCCCCGAGCCGAAGACGACCGTGACGTCGGGATGGTCGTCGTCGGTGATGGAGACGGTGGTCTGGTCGGTGGCGCCCTCGGAGACGCCCGCGGGGAGCGTGCCGAAGTCGAGGCGGACGCTCTCGTCGTCGTCGTTGTCGCCGTCCGCCGCCGCGTTGAAGGTGATCGTCTTCGATGTCTCGCCGGCGTTGAAGGTGACGCTGGAGGGGACGGAATAGTCGGCGTCGGAGGCGCCTCCCTGGTTGGTGGGCGTGATGGGGATGGTCACCGAGCGCTCGGGGTCGGCGCTGAGGGTCACGACCACGAACACGCTGCCCCCCTCGGCGGCCGTGTAGCTCCCGGACCAGAAGGCGACCGTGACGGCGGGCACGTCGTCGTCGGTGATCGTGACGGTGGTCTGGTCGGTGGCGCCCTCGGAGACGCCCGCGGGCAGCGTGCCGAAGTCGAGGCGGACGCTCTCGTCGTCGTCGTTGTCGCCGTCCGCCGCGGCGTTGAAGGTGATCGTCTTCGACGTCTCGCCGGCGTTGAAGGTGACGCTCCCCGGCACGGAGTAGTCGGCGTCGGCGGCGCCGCCCAGGCCCGTGTCGGTGATGGGGATCACGACCGTGCGCTCGGGGTCGGCGTTGAGGGTCACGGCCACGTCCACGCTGCCGCCCTCGGCGGCAGTGTAGGTCCCCGAGCCGAAGGCGACCGTGACGTCCGGGTGGCCGGCATCCTGAACCTCGACGGTCAGATCGGCGGTTACGTTCGTGTACTCGTTGCCCAACGCCGTGTGCGTGAGCGTGAAGGTCTCCCCCACGATGTCCGTGTCGTGGCCCGCTCGCACGGTGACCGTCTGCTGCGTGTCCCAGTTGTCGGCGTCGAAACTCAGGGCGTCGCCGTTCAGCGTGGCGCCCGACAGCTCCAGCTCCGTTCCCGCGTGCCCCGATATCGTCACCGTCACGGCGCCGGCCGGCTCGCTCCCCAGCCGCACGGTATAGCTCACCCCCACAAGGTCGTCTTCCGTAACCGTGATGCTGCCCGATGACAGCACGATCCCGGCTGTGTCGCTGTCGTCCACCGTGACCGTGACGCTGTCCGCCATCCTGTCGTTGTAGGTGACGTCCTCGCTGGAGAGCGTGTGCGTCAGCGTGACCGATTCGTCGATCGCGTCGGCGTCCCTCACCGCCGCTACCGAGACCGTCTGGTCCGTGTTCCAATCCTCCGCGGTGAACACCAGTTCCGCGCCGCTCAGGGTCGCGCCGGATAGCGTCACCGCGTCGCTGACCCCGCCAATCGCAACCGTCACATCCGCCGTCGGCTCGGAATCAAGCCGCACGGTGTAGGTCGCCCCTACCGCCGTGTCGCCGGCCGCCGGTTCCGCCAACATGATGGAAGTCGGCGTAATCGTCACCCCCGCGTGGTCGTCGTCCAACAGCCCGACGTCGACGATCTCCTCGTCGCCTCCACCCGGCAGCTGAGCGTTCCGTACGTTGTGAATCCGAAATCCAACGAACTCGGTCTCTTCGCTCAGATCGTCATCCGACAACTCCACGACGATAGTCTTCGTGGACTCCCCGGAAACGAACGTCACCGTACCCGACGTTGCGATGTAGTCTTCTCCCGCGGAAGCATGCGAGATGCCTTGCCGGCGGGCGAACGAATTCAACAGCCTCGCCGAGACGGTCGAGTAGTCCACCGTCACATCACGCTCGGATCGGCCGGTGAGCGTTACGGTGAACGTCACGTGCGCCTTGTTGTCTTCGGGGAGGTAGCTCAGCGTCCCGCTGGGTCCCCTCAAGCTCACAACCGGCTCCGGCTCATCGTCGAGAATGGCGCCGATGGCTTCCAGCACCGATGCGTCGCCGGCGAGGTTCACGCTTGAGCTCCCGGTCGTCAGACGCAACCTGAACGTCTTGCCGGTGCTGCCGTGCACCTGGTTGTCGATGATTGGAATCCGAATCACGCCACCGCTCTGCGATGCGGGTATTGTCAGGGCCTTGAAAGTTTCCCCGGGGTCGACCTCCCGCGTGTAATCCGTCCCCGCAATCGCGGTGTCATCCACGGTGCTGTAGCGCACCGTGACTGCTTCATGGCTGACAGGGGCGATTGAGACGGGAAACTCGACGTATCCGGCAGCCTCATACGCGGAGGCGCTTGCCAGGGAGATGGAGGACCGCGTGGTGTTCGTGATGTTGACATCCAGATCGCCGACGGTTTCGCCCGCGTAGTCGCCGGCCGATTCAACCTCGTGAACGATCCTGACCTGGGTGACGGCGGGCCGCGTGCTGGCGTCATCGAGCGCCGTCACCTGGATCGCCCGCGGCATGTTCCAGTTGGCCGCTGTAAAGGTGATGAGCCCGGGCTCCACCTGGACATGCTCGTTGGGCGCCGCCAGCGATGGGGAAATGGTCACTGGCTCCGTCGGCTCGGACTCGAGGACAAGGGTGTAGGTGGCCCTGCCGCCTTCCGTCACATCGAGGGTCGCCAGGGAGGCCACATCGGACGGCCCCATCGCTATTCCTCGCGTGTCGTTGTCTCGAATGGTGAAGGAGACCGGAGCGACCGGGAGACCTTCCTCGGAGTCGCCGGCCGTTACTTCCGCGCCCTGCAGCACGACCGTTTCGTTGTCCTCGTCCACGTCGTCGTCTTCCGGCTTGAAGCGCAGCAGCGTCGTGCCGTTCATCTGTCCGGCGGGGATCACGACCTGGAACGACTGGACCGACTGGTACCTCCCCTCGGTGTCCTGGACCTGGAACAGCTCGAAGTCCTCGAATCCGGCGGTGCTGGTGGCGGCGAGCGTCACCTCGATGGTGGTGTCGACCGCCCTGGGGTCCGGCGCGCGTTCCGCCGCGCCGGCGTCACCCGGCGGCCAGCGCACGTCGGTGAAGGATGCCGTTACGGCAAGGAACCGCCGCCCTCGGTCCTCGGCCATCGAGCCGAAGGGGTTGCCGTTGGACGTCAGGACCAGCTCCACGCCCGCGGGAGGAATGTCGTCGTTGTCCTCGATGGTGACCAGTACCGTGTCGTCGTCGCCGACCAGTTGCCGGGTCTGTGTCGGCGCATCGCTCAGCTGCAGCTGGAACGTTTCGTCGTTCTCCACCAGGTCGTCGTCGTGCAGGGGGACGGAGAAGTCAAAGCGGGTCTCGCCCGCCCGCAGCATCACCATCACTCGGTCCTTGGGAAAATCGAAGTCTCCGGACTCTCCCGAGGCCTCGTCCGGCGGCGTCGCCGTGAGGTTGTTCTCCGTATCCAGTCCGACCAGGAGGTGGGCGTCGTACCCCCAGGGGCTGTCCAGGTCGATGGAGAAGTCCACGGCGCCGGCGCTCTCAGGCGTCGGGTCGGCGCTGACGAGACTAAGGCTGGCGGTTGGTCGGTGGGAGCCGGTGGCGGGCGGTTTGTCCAGGATGACGACAACGCGTCGCCGCGCGTTGTCGTCCACCACCACTCCCTCTGGCGGGACCAGGGTGACCCGGAATCGCTCATACGGTTCTTCAACCGCATCGCCAATGATGTCGATGGTGATGTTCTTGCGCGTTTCGTTTCTGCCAAAGGAGATCCTGCCGGGCGTGGAGGATCTGTCCACATAGTCCACTCCGTACACCGGTGAGTACCGCCCCTCGAGAGACGGCAAGGACCGGAGCGTGTAGGCAACCTCGACGCTTTCACTAACATCGCCGCTTCTGGTGACCGTCATAACGGCCTTGGCGTTGGCCGCCTGGTTCTCCGGTTCTCTCACCCGAAGCCACTGGGTATCCTCGAAGCCGACGCGGACGGCATCCAGCACCCAGAGGGAGAGGTTCACGGTATTGGAAACGTCATCGCCATCCTTGGCGGTCGCATCCACGTACAGGTACTCGTCGTCCCGATCGTCCGTGGTCAATGTGAAGGAGGCGCGGCATGTGCGGGTTTCGCCCGGCGGAATCGATTCGCTGATGGTACAGCCGATTCGTGGCTCAGCCGGAGGGTCCGTTCCCAGGGCATTGGGACCGGCGCGCCTCAGGCTGCTCACCGTCACGGTGGATCCTGTGGCGCTGGTAGCTGTGTTCAGGACCGAGAAATCCACATCAAACACTTCACCGACTCTGCCGGAATGTGGATATTTGACGCCCAGCAACAGTGGCGGGCTGTTGGACGGACCGTAGTAGATGACCGTTGCGGAGTTGGGCTTGCCGGCTTTCCACACACGGTGGAGGCCGTACGCACCGCCGTCGCCGTAAAGTTTGACGGCGATGATAACAGGCAGAGCGGTGCTGCCGTCCTGGTAAAAGTCGACATTGAGTCGATGTTCGGACTCGTTTGCGTCGAAGGTCGCGCTGCGAGGATCGTAGATGATGTTGTCGTTGGGGTTCGAGAGATGGGAAGTCCGACTGCCCCAGTAAAACCAGAACGTCAGCGGCCTGCTGATGTCCCCGGTGCGGCGGAACACGAACTCCGCGCCGACGCCCGTTTCGGCAAACAATTCGTCTGCTACCACCGTCACGATCTGGAGCTCGTCATCGTCCTCGGCTACGACGGTAGCCCTGTCCGGATCGCCCGGGGTTTAGCGCTCGTCGGCGCCGCCGCTTCCCTCTCCATCGCCAACCACTTCAATGGTGTACTCGCGCCCGGAGGGGTAGTCGACCCTGTCGTTGTCGTCGGTGGCCACGGAGAGCTCGGCGGTGGTCTCGCCGGCGGCGAAATCAACCGTCAGGGTCCGCGCCATGCCCGATGTGCGCAGGCGCACGGGCATCGAGAGCGCTTCGCCCGAGTACCCGGTCCGGGTCAGGACGAAGGTCGCGTCCTCTCCCTCGTCCACCGATTCCGTCTCGGCTTCGACCGTGACCACCACCGGATCGTCGTCCCTGATCGTTCCCGTCGCGGTGGCGGTGTCGCCGCCGACGATGCCCACCAGGTACCCGGTACCGGCGTTGCCGTTCAGGCCGGGCTCCGGCTCCGGCAGCGAGATGGTGACGCGCACGGTCTCGTCCAGCTCGTGCAGCGAATCGCCCGTCACGGAGACGCTCAGGGTCGCGGTAACGTCGCCGGCCGGGATGTTCAGCCGGCCGCTGGTGACCGCCGTGTAGTCGACCCCGACCGTCGCCGTACCGTCCGATGTCGTCCAGTTGACCTGGACCGCCGATTCGAGTTCGCTGCCCAGCGAGACGGTGAACTCCAGGTCCACGGCGCCCGAGTCGCCCTCGACCACCGAGGCCGGGGAGATCGTCAGCCCGGGCGCCTCGTCATCGTTGGCGATGTCGACGGTGGCCCGGTCGGAACGCCCGCTCTCGGGCGTGTGACCCTCCCAGTGCTCCCAGATGGTGTACTTGCCGGAAGTGTTCACGGCGCCCGTGGAGCTATCCCGCAGCAGTTCGATGGTCACCGATCCGTCGTCGGCGAAGGCCCGGTCGTCCACCGTCTCGAGCTCGATCTCCTTGCGGACCTCGTTCCGCCCGAAGGTGATCTGGCTGGGCAGCGCGCCGGTGACGTAACTCCCGTCCTGATACGCCCGGAGGTACACCACCGTATCGGACAGGGGGGCGGCAAGTGCGACCAGGTCGTCGGCCCAGAGCCGTGTCAGGATAAACCTGACCGTATCTCCTTCCGCCACTGAGGTTGACTCGGCTTCGATCAGGATCGTCGGATCCCGATTGATCACTTCCAGACGGATCTTGTTGACAGTTCCTACCTGGTAGCTGGGGCAATACTGCAACTGATCGTCCCGGCAATAGTAACGACTGACGAAGTCTCCGATCCTGTCCGAAGAGAAGATGTTCCTCGCGGTGATCCTGGCGCCCACGGCATCGGCCGCCGTTCTCGCCTCGTTGTACTCCCGGTGCAACTCCGCGAACAGCGCCGTATGGAAGTGTCCTGGTTGGCCGCTGATTGGGAGCAGGTCCCCATGCGGCACGAGCTCGATTTCAAACACCCCGTTGTCCGGGCCGACAAAGAGCCCCGGGGAGGACGACGACACACTGTGGTCGCAGCCAAGAGCGCGGAGGTCGGCGTGATTCTGTCCCAGGAAGTTCTGGTTGACGTCCCCGTAGAACGCGGGATGATTCGAGTGCAGGATCCGTGAGTACGCGACTGCGAAGACATCTGGCCGCCCGGAGAACTCGGTAACGCCGGAGCAGTTCAGGCTGAACGTGAACTGCGCCCCCTCCGGGATCTCACCCTCCCAGGTGGTCCCGTCCTCCGACAGCGTCAGGTTCGTTGGACCGACCGGGCGATTGAGGCTCACCGTCGGAGTGTCGTCGTCCCGGACGTGGACCTCGGCGCGGATCGAGGCGCCGGCGGCGTACGGCGCCGAGTTCCGCTCGAGCACGCTCACCGCGAGCCAGCCGTCCCCCTCGTTCACGCTGTCGGCTTCGGTGGTCAGGCTGAACGCCTTCTCGGTTTCCCCGGCCGCGAACTCGACGATGGCATCGACCCACGCGCCGTGGAGGAACAGCCGCTCCGACAGGTCCTCGTGGTCGCTCCTCAGCGCGATCGCCTCGGTGGCCTCCGTCATGATCCTCGGCATGCCGCTCACATAGAGGCCAACCCGAAGGGCAGCCGCGGCGTTTCCGAACCTGGTAAGGCGAAACTGCGCGTTCGCGCCCTCGGTGATGGTCCCGGCCACCGCCTCCACGGAGATCTGCGGCTCCTCGTTGTCGACCAGCGAGGTGGTCTGAACGGCGGTGGTCGCCAGGTTGAACGTGTTGTCCGGCGAGGCCACCAGCTGGGCGCCGACCTGTCCGCTGGCCTCCGTGACGTCGTCGTCGTCCGTCGAAAGCGTCAGAGTGGCGCGCCTGGAGTTCGCGGCGAACGTGACGCGAATCGTGTAGCTCCCATCGGTCCCGGGCGAGACATCGGCGGGCCACGCGATGTACTCCCCGGTCTCGTTCAGCGTCACGTTCACGGTCATGGCCGCCCGGCTCTGGCCGGCGCTTGCCGTGCGGGTCAGCACGTATTCGACGCTGGCGCCCTCCGCCACCTGCGCAGGCGCGGCCAGGCGGATGCTCGGTGGCGCGTCGTCATCCGCCAGCTGGTAGTTGAAGTAGTCCCATCCCTCTCTGAAGATGTAGCGGCTGCCGGTGGCACCTTCGAGCCTGACGGTGCGCGCCGGATCGATGGTGTCGTTCTCCAGGGTCGGCACGGAGAAGTTCGAGTACCGGCCCGTTCGGTTGATCGGCACCTTGATCCGCCCGTTGCCCTCGTGCTCGTATCCGGCGCCCGCCGCACCATCCAGGTCAAGAAACTCCCGTCCGGTTGTGAACTGGAGATAGGCGAATGGCGCCGGCGAGCTTCGTTGGTGGAACAGGGCGTACTTCAGCGGTTCACCCTCGCTCACGGGATCGGGGGGGACGTTCGCGCTCGAGGTCAGGAAGAGCGAGAACGGATCGTCGTTGTCGCGGACCTGCGCTGTGCCGCCGGCCTGCATGCCGAGGAGGTACTTGTACTGGTCCTGGACGCTCACGACCGATAGCGTGACCGACCCATCGGATTCGTCGACTCTGTCGTCGTCGGTCTGCACGACGATGCGCTTGCTGGACTCCCCCGCCGCGAAGTTGATCTCAAAGGTGAACGGCGTGCTCGAGAAGGTCACCCTGCGGGGGGTCGGGGCTGCCTGGGCATCATCGGAGGCCGGCGGGTAGATATCCACCGTTCCGGCCAGAAAGTCCCCCGACTGATCCAGTGACAGCGAAACGGGTATCGCCCCATTGTCCAGCGTCCGGGTGACGTTGAATTCAGCGTCGCCGCCCTCGGCGAACCCCGATGTGATCCGGGTCACCTGCACCACGGTCGGATTGGCGGCGATCGTCGACAGCGTGTCCGGCGAGGCGGTATTCGGGTTGCCGTGTGCGTCGACCACCGCCCCGGCCTGCAAGCTGACGGACACCGGTCCTTCCGACGCCGGCTGGACCACCACGTCCCAGCGCGTGTATCGCTCCCAGCGGCCGTCGCCGGACGTGGCCTGCGGGTCATGGGCCGCGCCGTTGGTCACCGTTACCGCGGAGATGTCGAAGTCATAGACCCGTTCGCTGAAGTAGAAGACCACGTTGAACAGGCGCCCGGGGGGGACGTAGGTCCGGCTCTCCCCGCCCAGGTAGACCGTTGGAGCGATCCCGTCGACCTTGTGGTCCTCGGCCTGAAGCGCGCCGTGCGCCAGCGAAACCGGCGTGGCGCCGGCGCTGATCGCCCCGCCGGCCAGGGTCAGACTGTCGGCCGCGACGGCGATGCCGTCCGTGTCCTCGTCCCCGGCGACGACCGTATAGCTGAACACGAGCTCGGTGTTCGAGCTGGCTGCCGAGTAGACCGCCTCGCGCGACTCGTCGCCCACTTCGATTGTGAGCCGTGGAGCGCCGGTCACGGTCACGGCCTGGCTGAAGGTCAGCGTCACCTCGACGGCGTCGCCTATTGCGTAACCGCCGTCCTCTCCCGGGTCTGAGGTCACCGCGACCGTCGTGACGGTCGGCGCGCCGGACTGAGCATCCGTTCGGTCTGCAGGAACGAGTGCCAGCAGGCTCGTCGCCAGGAGGGTGGCGATCGCCAGCCGCGGCGCGGTGCGCCGGGCTAGCGAGTTAATGGCAACCTCGCGCGCCCGACCACGCCCGGCACAGCTCGGCGCAGGAGGTCCGTTCCATCGGATCGTTGCCGCTGAGCCACGTAGAGGCCCGTTAGGAAGCGTTCGCGCACGCGTCGATGGCCGCCAACAGGCCGTCGAGATCGCTGTACCCGAGAGGAGCGAGATCGCGCGGACAGGCACTCCGGGCAGCGCCATCGGCCGCAACAGCCCACAGGTCCACTAATCACTCCCACGGTTTCGGGTCAGATCCGTCTGGTGGTGCGTTCCGCAAGTAGGTTAGGAGGCCGCAGTGAAGTCACGGCGAATTCCGAGACCGGCGCAGCGAAGGTTTGGCGAAGAATCTTCGCGTCCGGCCCGATGCGGCGGGAGAGGGACGGTCCCAGCCGCGAAGCCTGCCGCTGCACCAGGCGCTCCGGTCGCTGGCGTCAGACTGGCCGTGAGATGGGGCCTTGTGGTGCCACCATAGGGCGGTGACGCGGAACGGCCCTCAGCGTCGAGGGGTGCGGCCCGATACGGCGAAGGGCGAGTTGGGCTCGGGCCGGTCCGGGCCATCGAACAGGCAACGCTGCCCCGACCCTACATCTCTTGTGGGAGCGCCATTCCTATCGCCCCGGGACCGTCGTATGCGCGGAAAGCGGGCCAGCCCGAGCGCCGGGCGGGAGAGGTTCCCTGACCATCGCCGCTCTCCCGCGCCACTTCCGCGGTGGCGATGTGAATCACGGCCGGGCTCTCAAGAGAAGCGAAGTCGCGCGCCGTTCGCTTCATCGCGGCCGGAGCCCTGGCGGATGCTCCGGCCCCGGCTGCGGCATGCGGTATCCCACGCGAAACTCGTTGAAGATATACGA
>VYDD01000199.1:9534-14419 GCA_009843625.1 Gammaproteobacteria bacterium
TCGTCGCCGATCTTGAGGCGGATCGTCTTTACGAATGCCTGCACGAGTTTCGGGTTGCCCGTGTACTCGGATCCCCAGACCCGTTGCAGCAGCTGGTCATAGGTCAGTACGCGTCCGGCGTTGGCCGAGAGCTCGGCCAGCACCTCGTACTCGGTCGCGGTGAGCCGAACCGGCTCGGCCGCCACCGTGACGAGGCGCTGCTCGTGGTCGATCCTCAGGTTCCCCATCTCATACGACCCTGCCGGCACGCCCTCGCTGGCACGGACTTCCCTGCGGAGGGCGGACCGCACCCTGGCAACCAGTTCCGTGGAAGAGAAGGGCTTCCTCACGTAGTCGATGGCTCCGGTCTGGAAGGCCCTCTCGATGATGTCGTCCTCGAGCCGGTCGGACAGGACCATGATTGGCGCGTCGGTCATGCGCATGATGCGCCTCATCAGGTCGAAACCGTCCCTGCCCGCAAGCATCAGGTCCAGCAGAATCAGGCGCGGATTCTCCAGCTCCACGAGACGTTCCACATCCCCGGGATTGGTGGTCGCCGTTGCGGTGAAGCCTGCCCCGGAGAGCGTCTTCCTGACGTGCCTCAAGATCTGTGGCTCGCCTTCCAGCGCGAGGATGCGGATGCTCTCCGCTTCGGCGGAACGGGAGCCGCTGGAGAGTTGACTCGCGCCGTCATCGGAGGCGTCGACGGCCAGTGGAATCCTGAACATGAACCGCGCAGCCTGCCCCTGCCCTTCGCTCTCAGCCCATATGCGGCCGCCGTGCGCCTCCACAATCCCCTTGCACATGGCCAGATCCCAGGCTGTCGTCGGCGATCCCGAGTCCGCCTCCCCCGGTTCAGCTGCAGCGTGCTTCTTGAACAGATGCGGCAGGAGCCGGGCGTCTGCGCCGCCCGCCGCAGCGACCGCGAACAGGACGTGAGATTCCTCCTCCACGACGCCGACCCGTATCGCTGACGAAGGGGGGGATGTTCTGGACGAATAGGAGAACAGGATCGTCAACACCTGGACTATCCGCCGCCTGTCCGCGGCGATGGGAGGTACGCTGTCCGCTATGGCGACCTCGATCTCGTTGGCGGCCCCCGCGAGTGTGAAGGCGCTCCTGGACTCCTCGACGATGTCGTGCACGCGCGTTGGAGCGGTGCTGATCTGGAGGGTTCCCGCTTCGATCCGGGTGACGTCGAGAAGATCCGTTATGAGGTCTCGCATGCGGTCCGTCTGCTCGTCGATGATGCGGAGCATTTGTCGCATCTCAAGGTCATCGTGCGCAGAAGGATCGTCCAGCACCGCGGACGTAGATCCCTTGATGGTGTACAGCGGCGTCCGAAGCTGATGACTCACCATGCCGAGGAAGTCCGCTCGCAGGCGCTCCAGCTCTTCCAGTGGCGTCATGTCCTGGATGGTGGCGACGACCGACACGATCTCCCCCTCCTCGGAGAGGATCGGCGCAGCGTTGACAACGGTAGTCACCCTCTCGCCATCCGGAAGTTCGATGACCATCTCCTCAGCACGCACGGTCTCGCCGGTCCGGATCACTCGCTCAATCGGGAGCTCGTCGGGGCCAATCTCGCGGCCGTCCGGACGCAGGAACGTCATCACGCTGAGGAGTTCCTGCAGGCTGTGGCCCGGGGCGCGCAACTCGCGAACGATGCGTCCCGTCTCCGGGTTGCGCGAGACCAGGTCCCTCGTCTTCGCATCGAATATCGCTACCCCCACCGGGGAGAGCTCCACGAGGGTCTGGAGGTCGGCCCTGGCCCGCCGCTCGTCGCGTAGTCTCCGGGCGTTGACGACCGCCATCGCCGCCTGAGAGGCGAACAAGTCGAGGACCTCTTCGTCCGCGTACGCGAATTCCCGGCCTCCATCCTTCTCGGTCAGGTAGATGTTGCCGAGCCTCTTGCCCCGGTAACGTATCGGCGCCCCGAGAAAGGTCTTCATCGGCGGGTGGCCAGCGGGAAAACCGACGGACCGGGGGTGTTCGGCGATTTCACCGACGCGGACAGGCCCGTCGACCTCTTCAAGGTATCCCAGCAACCCCAGGCCTCGTGGACTGACACCAATCGCCTCGACCTCGTCCGGGGCAATGCCGGATGTGATGAAGTCACTCACGCGCCCCGCTTCGTCAAGGGCGACTATGGCTCCGTAACTGGCCTCGGTCAGCGAGCGAGCACCGTCGACGACTCTCTGGAGGACCTCGTCGGCATCAAGATCCTGGTTGATCCACAGGACGACCTGAGCGAGCTTGGAGAGCCGGCCGGCCGGCGTGGATTCGGACGGCTCGGGATGGCCTGGATCCCCGGGGGCGCCTTCCCTCATGCTGGAGGCCCTCGCCGTACATCGCGCCCATCGGCCCTGGCGGTCGAGCGCCCACGGCCGGGCTCCCGCCGCGTCTTCCCCTCGGGTGAGTCCGGGTTCGATTTGAGCGGGCGCAGAGACCCTGCACGGCCCGTCGCGTGCGACCTGCTGAACCTCGGCTGGTGACAGCGCCCTGCACCACTGAGTTCTGCAGAAGGTGAACGCCGGCCAGGCGGAAGCCCCCGCCCGACATACCACGCTGACGAGTCGCGTCGTTGACCCTCATCGCCCCGGGCGACATCGCTGCCCCTTCGGGCGCCAGAAAGGCGAGGGATACACGCGCCGGACTGACTGAAGCCTGGAACACCCACAGGCCCGGAGCTTAGCCACGAGTCGCAGATCTGCCTAGATTGGTTTGTACTGCTCCGGGACGTGAACAGAGTGCGTCGGCGTTCGCATGCCTGGATGCACAGAGTGATGCGCACCTGTACCGAACATATGGTGTGTACATTCTCATATCGTCGCGCTGCTGCTCCTCCCGGTGACGGCGCGATCGGTGACGGAGAGGTTTGTGAGCGCGCAGTATGGCACACGCCTGCGGCGGCAGCCCGGCCGGGGCGGGGCCGACGCCGGGGGCTCTCCGCGCAGGCGAGCGCCGCGCGTCGCCCGAGATCAGCCCGGAGCTCGGACTCTCCCGCCAGGACGATGCCCGGCAGGTCCGGGGGCCGTTCGTGCGCCTCGCTGATGGCCGGCACCGGACCACGGCGAATACCTGTCCCGGGAGCATCAACGCGCGACGAGCGAATCTAGATCGCGAGCAGGATGGGTGGCCCGCAGCCTCGCCGACGCGCTCGCGACCAGCCTGCAGGAGCCGATCGGGCCGCGCTGGCGCGCGGCCGACGCGCACGGCCCCCGCAGCGGAACCGGCGGCCGTCTCGCGCCCGGCCGTCACCGGCCGGGCCGGACCTATCCGGCCACCCCGAATCGCTCCCGCAGGACCGCGCGGCGGTACTCGAAGATGGCGTGCAGGCGCGGGCGCACGGCGAGGCGGGCGACGATGTCGCCGAGCGGCCCGAAGGGGAGGGCGTAGTGGACCGTGTCGCACACCTCCGTGCCGCCCTCGACCTCGCGGAAGTGGTGCTGGTGGTGCCAGAGGCTGTACGGCCCGACGCGCTGGTCGTCGACGAAGCGCACGCGCTCCTCGACGTGCGTGATCTCCGTGGCCCAGGGAAGCGGCACGCCGAGGAGGGGTCGCACCGTGTAGGTGATGATCAGGCCGGGGTACATCTGCGCGGGCGGCTCGGAGGTGAGCCGGAGGTCGAGCCACGGCGGGGTGATGAGGGGCAGGTTGCGCGGGCTCGAGAAGAACGCCCACGCCTCGTCGAGCGATGCCGGGACGACCTGCCTCGTGCTCAGCCGATGTACAGCCATGCCGTTAGCCCCGGAGGAGGGAGCGCAGCGCTCCCTCGACCTCGGGCTGCGAGAACTCGAAGCCGTCGGCTGCGAGCCGCTCCGGGACGACCCGCTGGCTCGCGAAGAGGAGCGCGTCCGCCAGCTCGCCGAGGCCGAGCCGCATGGCGAGTCGCGGCACCATCACGAACGCCGGCCGGCGCAGCACCCGCGCCAGCGACCGCGTCAGCTCCGCGTTCGTGACGGCCCCGGGCGCGACCACGTTCACGGGGCCGGTCAGATCGCCGTCGAGCAGGTGGATGGTGGCGGCGACGGCATCTCCCAGGGTGATCCACGGCATCCACTGGCGGCCGCTCCCCAGCCTGCCGCCCACGCCCAGCCGGAAGGGCAGGACGAGCCTCCTGAAGGCGGGCGCCTCCCGGTCGAAGACGACGGCGTAGCGGGCCATGGCCGCGGCGATGCCGGCGGCGTTCGCCCTCTCCGCCTCGGCCTCCCAGTCGGCGGTCATCTCCGCGAGGAAGCCCTCGCCCCGCCCGGAGGCCTCGGTGAGCTCCTCGACGCCGCGGTCGCCGTAGAAGCCGACCGCCGAGGCGGTCACGAGGCGGCGCGGCTTCCGGTCGAGGGACGCGAGGTGCCCCACGAGCACGCGCGTGGTGTCGATGCGGCTCGAGCGGAGCTCGGCCTTACGGGCGGGCGTCCAGCGGCCCTCCCCGACGGAGGCGCCGCTGAGGTGGACGACGGCGTCGCAGCCCCCGAAGGCGCCGTCGCGGACCCAGCCCTCCGGCGGCGCCCAGTCCACGCCCGCCTCGCCGGCAGGACCGCGCGAGATGCGCACGACCTCGTCGCCGCGCGCCTCGAGGGCGCCGGAGAGCGCCCCCCCGATGAGTCCCGAGCTTCCCGTGACGGCGACCTTCACTGCTCACCTCCTGCGTCTGTCTCGCCCGTCGGGCCCACCCTGCCGGCACCCCGCGGCGCGGGCACAGCCGCGGTCGTCGCGGGGTGGCGGCGCGCACACATGGGCCTCGCGATCCGGGTCGCGGCTGCACGCCCGGGCCCGCGCGTGTCCGATGGCCGGGCGGTGGCGACGGGTCCGGCCACCTCAGGGCCCGCGAGCTCCTCCAGCGAGCCCCCGCCCCCACCCGCAGGCTCGCGCCCTCTCCACCGGTTGTGCGAGCGAGGAGCGGCGC
>VYDD01000264.1 GCA_009843625.1 Gammaproteobacteria bacterium
ACCCCCGACCCCGCGTTCGCGCACCGCCTGTGCGACCACCTGGTCGAAGCGGGCGCCCGCCTGCACGAGCGTCGCACCGACTCGCTGGTAACGTCGCTGGGGCGCGCCGGGGCGCGCTTTCTGGATCCCGCCGACCCGATCCGCCAAGCGGCGCTCGACCTGCTGCCCGCCGCCGCCGGGCTTTCCACCGCCATGGCCCGGGAGGTCCTGGACGGGATGGCGCGCGACTGGACCGCCGACCGCCTGGCGCAACTGGTGCGCGCGCAGTTCCCCGACCCGGCGGTGCTGGACGGCTTCCGGCCGGGGCCCGGCGGGTCGCGGGTGCGGGCGTTCGGCCACCGCCTGATCGTGCAGGTGGGCGCGGGCAACGTGGCCGGCGTGTCGGTCGGAGGGGTGGCGCGGGCACTCCTGGCGCGCTCGCCGGTGCTCCTCAAGCCCGGCCTCCACGACGCCGTGCTGCCTGTGCTCTACGCCCGCGCCCTGGCCGACTGCGACCCGGGGCTGGCGGCCAGCCTGGCCGTGCTCTACTGGCCGGGAGGCGCCGACACGATGGAAGGCGAGGTGCTCCCCCGTGCCGGCCTGGTGGTGGTGTACGGCGGCGCCGACACTGTGGCGGCCGTGCGTGCCCGCCTCCCCGCCACCACTCCCCTGGTGGCGTACTCCCACCGGGTCGGCGTCGCCCTGGTCGGCCGGGAGGCGCTCGCCACGGGGCGGGCGGACCGAACCGCCATGGACGCCGCGCGCGCCGTAGCCACATTCGACCAGCGGGGCTGCGTTTCCCCCCATCTCTTCTGGGTGGAGGAGGGCGGCGCGCTCACCCCCGCCGAGTGGGCCGCCCGCCTGGCCGCCGCCATGGCCGCGCTCGAGCGGGAGCTCCCCGCCGGCCCCGCTCCCCCGGAGGTCGCGGCAAGGGTGCAGCAGTTGCGCGGCACCTGGGAGCTGAAGCAGGCGGCCGGCGAGGGTACGCGCGTCTTCCGCCCGGCGGGCGCGGAGTGGACGGTGGCCTACGACCCCGACGCGGCCTTCTCGCCGTCCTGCCTGGGCCGTTTCGCCTGGGTGAAGCCCGTCCCCGACCTGGAGCGAGTCGCGGGGCTGCTCGCGGGACTGCGCCCGTTTCTGCAGACCGCCGGGCTGTGCGGGGCCGGAGCGCGCGCCGCCTCGCTGGTCGAACAGCTCGGAGCGGCGGGGGTTACCCGGGTGGCCTCGCTAAGGCGGATGGCATGGCCGCCCGCCTGGTGGCACCACGACGGCGGCGATCCCCTGCGGGCACTCGTCCGCTGGGTCGACTGGGAAGTGGAGCAGGAGCCCCGCGCCTCGGGCTAGTCTTCCGGCTGGTCCTCCGAGCGCCAGACAACCAGCTGACGCGACCCGTTCGAAGCCTCCACCCTCACCCGCAGCATGTCCCCCTCCACGATGCCGAGTTCGTCGCGCATCTCCTGGGGGATGGTGATCCTGCCCCCAACTCCCACGACAACGTCGCCGTAGTACAGCGAGCGATAGATGGCCATGGCTTTCCCTGTGGTTGGAATCGAATCAAGACCGGAAGTGGTTTCCCGGGTGTGGCCTTGCGGGGCAGGGCCCGAAGGGCGGCCGTCCCGGGCCGGAACGTTGGCGCAAGCCCATCTTCCAACTTAGAGAGAACGCAAGACCTTTGCACAGGGCTTCAGCCGGCATTCCCCGGATTCCGCATCCCGCCGGCCCGCCTGCCTGAAGCCGGGCGATGGGTGCGGCAACCCCGAAGAGGCCCCTTATCGGGGGTCGTCCTCGGGCCTGCGGATGGTAAGCTCGCGCTCGACGCTCACGGAGGCGCCGGTGGTCCGGTCGGTGATGGCGATGATGAGCCGGTGCGCCCCCTCCCCGGCTTCATCGGCGGAGACGGAGAAATACTCGGGCACGACTCCGTCGACGGGCTCGACGTTGCGCACGAAGCGGACGGCCAGGTCGCCGTCCGCGCCACCTATCAGGTTGCCCAGCGAGCGCAGGAGGCGCGCGCCCACGCTGCGCCGCTCAGCATCCTGCAGCGTCACCTCCACGGTGTACTCCGACGAGCCCATGAAGTCGGTGGTCAGCCCGTAGATCTCCATGTAGACATGGATGTCGTCGTCCGCGTCGAAGACCAGGTCGCGCGAGGCGCCGATGGCGAAGTCGCGCCATCCGCCGGGCTGCTCGACACGCGGAATCACCCCGCCGGCGAGGACCAGGTCGGAGGTGGACAGGCCCACGCGCCGTACCGGAATGGCGGTGATCGTCCCCCGGTTGCGCGCGGCCACGCGGGATTCCGCCGCCAGCCCCTCGAGCGAGTATTCGAAGGTTCCGCGCGGCAACTCGAAGGTGAACAGAACGTTGCCCGTGTCTTCGGCCCTTACCGCGTGCGCCACGCTGGCCGAGTCCTCGTAGCTCCGGTTGAACAGGAACATGCCGACGCGCACGGAATCGCCCTCGAACAGATTGAAGGAGTCCGGATCGGCGCGCAGGAAGGCCAGCACCTCCACCTGCCCCGGAGCGGCACCCCGGAAGCGGGCGATCTGCGCGGGGATCTCCGTCCAGCGGTTGACGGCACGGCTCTCGAAGGTGGTGGTGGCCTCGGTCTCGCTGACCTGGCGCAGGTACTGTCCCGTGTTCGCGTCGAAGTCGAAGCCGACCCGGCTGTACCCGAGCTCCCGGTGGAACACGAAGCTGGGCACCTCCAGCCGGTAGTTCCAGAAGATCCACCGCCCGGTGGCGCTGGCACCGGCCCGCTGGGCCGCGCCTCCGAGCCCGGTGCCGGTCCCGTCCTGCCGCAGCATCCAGATGTTCGCAGGGAGCCCGTAGCGTATGAGAACCTGGCCCCGGTCGCTGCTCCAGCCTGGCAGACGCCGCTCGGGATCTCCGAAGGCCAACTCCGCGTGGGTGACGCGCGCGATGTGCTCCATCGCCCGCTCGTTTTCCGGAATCAGGAAGAGCGGATCGGACTTGGCCCACAGGATGCGCTCGTATTCCCGTGCGTTGCCCGGCTCGAGCCGCTGGTATTCGGCCGCGTCCTCCTCGTTCAGGAGGTAGGAGACGTTGTCGTAGGGGGCTCGCTCGGCCGAGGGCATGAGGGCGAGGCCGGTGTCGAAGGCATTGCGGGCGGCGGTCCAGTCCAGCGCCTCGTAGAACGCCAGCCCGAGGAAGATGTGCGCGTAGGGGTCGTCGGGGTTCACCTCGGCAAGGCGTTGCGCCTCGGTCGCCATGTCCTCGAAACGGCCTTGGCGATGGAGCAGCGCGAGCAGTCCGCGGGCGGCCTGCGGGTGGTCCGGCACGTACGACAGAGCAGCCCGGTAGTGGGCTTCGATGCGCGGCGGGTAGTCCACGTCCCGGTCGCTCGCGCGCCCCGCGCGGGCCAGTTGGCCGTTGAAGGTGCCCGGTTCCGTGTAGTTGAGGCAGAAGGCCTGGACCCCGGCGGGACAGCGCGTCGATCCCGCGTACTCGTCGGTCCCCAGCGACCCGTCCCGCCGCCATCCGGCGGGCAGGAAGACCAGATGCTCGAAGTCCTCCATCTCCTCGGTGAGGATGCGCGCCAGCACAAAGTGCGACTGGGCCAGGACCCGTGGTTCCACGGCGCGGCTGCCCTCGGACGCCACCGTGCGCTCCAGAATCCTGCGCGAGTCCACGCGCATGAACTGGCGCCGCCTGAGCAGCGCCATCTCCAGCAGCACGCCTGCGTCCTCGTGGAGTCCCTCGTACGCCTCCTCAAGCAGTGCTTCCGCCTCCATCCGCTGCCTGAAGTCGGTCTCTCCCAGGGGCGCGGTGCGCGCCAGCAGCGTGCCCAGGGCGAAGGCGATGTGGGGATCCCGGTCGTCTTCCTCGCGAGCGGTGCGCAGCAGCCCGAGCGCGGCGGTCGTGTCGCCTGCTTCGAGCAGGCTCGTGGCCCGGGCCACGGCGCGCGGTACCGGAGCTGCCTGCACGGACGGCTCCTGCGGCGCAGGTGCCGCGGGCAGGACGAGATTCGCGGAAGCAGAGGCGGGTACGGGCACTACCAGAACCCACGTCAGCCACGCCAAGATACCGCGGGGCCCCCGAAGCGACCGGCTCAAGGCTGTCAGGGAAGAATGGACCGGAGCAGCGCTTCCAGTTGATGGCGCCTGAAGCTCTGCGCCTTTTCCACCGCGAGCTCGTACGATTCCTCGACAAAAATGGCCGCGGTTTGCGCGGCGTCCCCGGATTCGCCATCGGCCGGCGAATAGACGAGCTTCGCCCGGCACGGCTCCCCGCTCGCGGAGCGCTTGGTCTCGAATTCGAGATAGACGTCCCAGATTCGATTCTGGTACGTGATGGTGGCGAGGTGCTGGCCCGGCATGGGCCTCAGGTCGGAGGGTACCGCAGGGTCGATCATGGTGGCTTACATTATCATCCGTGGACCCGGAAATCCAGCGCCCCGACCCCGGCGAGTCAGTCACTGCGGGCGCTCTCCCGCGCGTGTCTCGTTGCGGGCTCCGTCGCGTGTTCCGCCATGGTGAAGCGGTCATCCTGCAGCAGCCTCCTCGGGCGGGGCTCGTGCATCCGTTCCGTGACTGTTCTTTCGCGAACGGCGGTCTCCGGGTTCCAACCGATCCACTCGACGCGGTTCCGTTGACGCTCGCCACCGGTGCCCCTAACTTGCGGCCCGAACCACATGGGCCGCGTGTCTCCGTCGCCGCCGGATGCGAACGGCGCGAACCATTCCCTCGAACCTCCACACGCCAAGGAACCGCGCGCTTCATGAAGGGACAGCGGACTGCCGCTCTGGCCGGAGTCGTCGCGACGCTCGGCGCCCTCGCCTTCGTTCAGGAGGGCGACACCCCCCAGGAGAGCCCCGATGCCGCCGCCGAGACGGCGGCTGTGGAACCGGATCCGCGGGCGCAGCCCATCGCCTTCCCGCACGACATTCACGCCGGCGAGTTCGGCATCGACTGTCAGTATTGCCACTTCTCCGCCGAGCGTTCGGTCGACGCGGGCATCCCCCCGGTTGCCACCTGCCAGGGTTGCCACCTGGTGGTCCAGGGCCGCAACAATCCGGAGGAAGTGGCCAAGGTGCGCGACTATGCCCAGCGCCAGGAAGCGATTCCGTGGGTGCGCATCTACAAGGTCTCTGACCACGTGCGCTTCCCGCACATGCGGCACGTCGCGCCCGACGAGTCCGGCGAACCGCTGGTCCAGTGCCAGGAGTGCCACGGCCCGGTGCAGGAGATGGCGGTCATCGAGGCGGTGAACCAGCCGCTCTCCATGGGATGGTGCGTGCAGTGCCATGTGGAGCGGGACGTCTCCCGCGACTGCGCGGTATGTCACTACTGAGCGAGCGCGAGTCATGAGCAGCCACCGCCGGAAGCGAGAACGCGAAGCCCATGACAACAAGCGGGAAACAAGTGAGAAGCGAGAACACATGAGCGGCGGCATCCAGCGCCGGGACTTCCTGCGGGTGGTGGGCGCATCGGGGGCCGGGGCCACCATGTTCGGCTGCTCCACCGAGAACGTGGAGAAGCTCATCCCGTACGTGGTCCCCCCCGAGGAGATCACGCCGGGGGTCGCGACCTGGTACGCGTCCGTGTGTGGAGAATGCCCCGCCGGGTGCGGCATCTGGGTGCGCACGCGCGAGGGGCGCGCGGTGAAGATCGAGGGCAACCCCGAGCATCCCGTCTCGGGAGGCGCGTTGTGCGCGCGCGGGCATTCGTCCCTGCAGGGGCTGTACAACCCCGATCGTCTCACGGGCCCGATGATGCGCGAGGGGGACGGCTTCGCACCCGTCAGCTGGGAGGACGCCGAGGCGCAGCTCGTCGAGCGGCTGGGCGCGGCGGGCGGGAACGTGCTGCTCGTCACCGGGAGCGACGGAGGAGCGCTCGGCCACCTCTTCGATCGCTTCGCGGAGGTGACCGGCGGTACGCGCGTGGAGTACGAGGCGCTGTCGGAGGCCCCGCTGCGCGCCGCTGCGCGCATCGCCTTCGGACGCGATGTGGTTCCCGCCTACGACTTCGAAGCGGCCCGCTTCGTGCTTTCCTTCGGCGCCGATTTCCTCGAGACCTGGCTGTCGCCGACGGCGTACGGGCGGGGCTTCGCGCGCACCAGCGCCATCGACCCGATGGGCTCCAAGGGACGCTTCGTCTTCGTGGCGCCCCGGCTCTCGCTCACGGGCCAGAACGCCGATGAGTGGTTCCCCATCCGCGCGGGATCGGAGGCTTCCGTCGCACTCGCCATGGCCGCGGTGATCGCGGGAGACGGGGCCGACGCGGGCCCGTACGCGGATCTGCTGGCCGGTTTCGACCTGGACGCGGCGGCGAACGCGGCGGGGCTCTCGACCGAGGAGATCGCGGACCTGGCGCGGCGCTTCGTGGCCGAAGGGCCCGGGCTGGCACTGGGTCCCGGCGTGAGCGGACAGCATCGCGGCTCCACCGGCGCCAACCTGGCCGTGCTGGTGCTCAACCACGTCGCGGGCAACATCGGCCGCTCCGTGCACCTGGCCCTGCCGGATCAGGCGGCGGCGTCCCCGTCGTACGCGTCGCTCGAATCCGCCATCGGCTCGATGCGGGCGGGTGAGGTCTCGGTTGCGCTCGTGCACGGTGCCAACCCTGCCTATTCGCTGCCGCCCGCGGCAGGCTTCGCGGAGGCGTTCGGTGCCGTGCCGTTCAAGGTGTCCTTCGCCTCGGCGCTCGACGAGACCGCGCGTCTCGCCGACCTGGTCCTTCCCGACACCCATCCGCTGGAATCGTGGGGAGACTCGCACCCCCGCCCGGGCGTGCACGCGCTCCGGCAGCCGGTCATGAGGCCGGTTCCGCTGTTCGATGCCCGCGCCACCGGAGACGTGCTGCTCTCCGCGGCCAACACCCTCGGCCAGGACCTGGGCGCCGGCGACTTCCAGGGGTATGTGCGCGCCCGCTGGCAGGAGATGGGGCTCGCGGGAGGCGACGACTTCGACGGCTTCTGGCGAGAGGCCCTGCGCCGGGGCGTGGTCTTGTCGGAGACCGGCGAGGAAGAG
Source organism: Gammaproteobacteria bacterium (assembly GCA_009843625.1). Taxonomy (GTDB): domain Bacteria; phylum Gemmatimonadota; class Gemmatimonadetes; order Longimicrobiales; family Gaopeijiaceae; genus BD2-11. The sequence continues at coordinate 6,968 of VYDD01000264.1, forward strand.
GACGCCGCGGCGCTGCTCGCCCCGGATCCCGCAGTCGGGTTCGACGTGCCCTCCCTGGACGGCGACGAGGACGGACTGGCGCTGGTCGTCTACCCGTCGTCCCGCTTCGGTGACGGACGCCAGGCCAACCGCTCGTGGATGCAGGAGCTCCCCGACCCGGTGAGCAAGATCACCTGGCATTCGTGGCTGGAGGTGCACCCCGCCACGGCCGAGCGACACGGGCTCCGCGAAGGCGACGTTGTGCGCGTGAGTTCGCCGCACGGCCAGGTGGAACTGCCGGTATGGCCCTACGCGGGCGTGCGCGAGGACGTCGCGGCGGTCGCCATGGGCGGCGGACACACCGGCTACGGCCGCTTCGCCGACGGCAACGGAGTGAACCCCATGGCGCTGCTCCCGGCCGAGTCCGAGGAGCCTTCCGGGGGGATGGTCCATCTCGCCACCCGGGTTGCGGTCGAAGCGACCGGGGAGTGGCGCAAGCTCGCGAGCATCCACGGTTCGGGACATACCCAGGAAGACCGCAACATCGCGCCCGCGGTCGCGCTCGCCGACGTCGGCCAGGCCGAGGACGAGCACGACGAGCACGCGCTCTACGAGCTGCAGGAAGTCGGGGGATTCGTCTCCGTTCCCGCGGATGGGGAGCCCGGCGATTTCCCGCTCCCGGGAGCCCGTCACGGCGAATACGACCCGGAGACCACCCCGCGCTGGGCGATGGCGATCGACCTGGACAAGTGCACCGGGTGCAGCGCCTGCGTCACCGCCTGCCAGGCCGAGAACAACGTGCCCGTGGTCGGTGAGCAGGAGCTCCTCATGGGCCGCGACATCCAGTGGATGCGCATCGAAAACTACTTCGAAACGGTGGACGCGTCGCACGTCGGCCCGGTGGACGTGCGCTTCACGCCCATGCTCTGCCAGCACTGCGGCAACGCTCCCTGCGAGCCGGTGTGCCCGGTGTTCGCGGCCTACCACACGCCCGACGGGCTGAACGCGCAGGTCTACAACCGCTGCGTGGGCACCCGCTACTGCGCCAACAACTGCCCCTACAAGGTGCGCGTCTTCAACTGGTACGAGTATTCGGACGTCCCCGAGCCCCTGAACTGGCAATACAACCCCGACGTCACCGTGCGGGGCGAGGGGGTCATGGAGAAATGCACCTTCTGCGTCCAGCGCATCCGCGACGCGGAGAACCACGCGGTGCTGGAGGGACGCACCGTCCCCGATGGGGAAGTGGTGACGGCGTGCCAGCAGAGCTGCCCGGCCGAGGCCATCGTTTTCGGCAACATCCGGGATCCCAACTCGCGCGTGGCCCAGATCACCGCGAGCGAGCGCTCGTACCGGGTGCTCGACGACCTGATCAACACCCAGCCGGCGGTCACCTATCAGCGGAAGGTGACATTCCACGAACCGGCGGCGGCGGGACACTAGAAGCAGGGCGCCCTCCGGCCCGCTGGCCGGCGAACACGCGCCCAGGAGAAGGATGGCGACAGCGACGGAAGCACCCCGCGGCGCGGTAGCCCACCCGGATGTCGGGTCCTACCAGCAGGTCAACGAAGACGTCCTCAAGATTCTGGGGCGTCCCGGGCGCGGCTGGTGGATCCTGTTCGGGCTGGCTTCGCTGGGGCTGGCCGTGTTCGCGGGCTCGTGGGCGAACCAGATCATCAACGGGATCGGCCTCTCGGGGCTGAACTCGCCGATCGGGTGGGGCGCCTACATCACCACGTTCGTCTTCTGGGTCGGCATCGCCCACTCGGGCACCCTCATCTCCGCCATCCTCTTCCTCTTCCGCGCGCCGTGGCGGCAGGCCGTCTACCGGCTCGCCGAGGCGATGACGGTGTTCGCGGTCATGACCGCCGGCCTGTTCCCGCTGATTCACGTAGGCCGCGTATGGCACGCGTACTGGCTCATCCCCTATCCCAACTCGCGCTTCCTCTGGCCCAACTTCAAGTCGCCCCTGGTGTGGGACGTCTTCGCGGTCACGACCTACTTCACCGTGTCCGCCGTCTTCTTCTACCTGGGGACCATCCCGGATCTGGCCGCGGCGCGCGACCAGGCCCGCGGGCTGCGCAAGAAGTTCTACAGCGTCGTGTCGCTGGGATGGCGCGGAACCGACAGCGAGTGGCACCACTTCGGCAAGGCCTACATCTTCCTCGCCGCACTGGCCACCCCGCTGGTGCTCTCGGTGCACTCGGTGGTGTCGTGGGACTTCGCCATGGGAATCGTGCCCGGCTGGCACGCCACCATCTTCGCCCCCTACTTCGTCGCGGGCGCCATCTTCTCGGGCGTCGCCATGGTGATCACCCTGGCGGTGCCGATGCGGAAGTTCTTCGGGCTGGAAGCCTATCTCACCAACAAGCACTTCGACGCGCTGGCCAAGCTGTGCCTGCTCACCTCGCTGATCGTCCTGTACGCCTACCTCACCGAGTTCTTCATGGCCTGGTACTCGGGCGAGCCTCCCGAGCGGGGGGTGTTCTGGAACCGGGTGTTCGGTCCCTACTGGTGGGCAACCTGGACCATGCTGGTCTGTAACGGGATGGTGCCCATTCTGCTGTGGTTCAAGCGGGTGCGGCGCTCCATCGCGGCGCTGTTCGTGATCTCGATCTTCGTCAACATCGGCATGTGGTTCGAGCGCTTCGTGATCATCGTCACCTCGCTCTCGCACGAGTACGAGCCCTTCGCCTGGGGGATGTACCGTCCCTCGATCACGGAAATGGGCATCGTGCTGGGAAGCTTCGGGTGGTTCTGTTTCTGGTTCCTGCTCTTCACCCGGCTGCTGCCGCCGGTGGCGATCGCGGAACTCAAGGAAGTGCTTCCGGCCCCGCTCCGTTCCCGCGCCCGCAAGGAGGCCGTCCGATGAGCGCGCAAGCCGGCCTGCTGGCTTCGTTCGACTACCTCGACGGGGCGGTGGACGCCGTCAAGGCGCTGCGCAAGTCGGGATTCCGCAGGATCATCGCCTATTCCCCACTTCCCGAGCATCATCTGGAGGAAGCGCTGGGGTACGATCAGAGTCCCGTGCGCGTGTTCGCGCTGGTGGGAGGGCTGACCGGTGCCGCGACCGGGTTTGCGTTCACCACGTGGACGTCGATGGACTGGCCGCTGGTGACGGGCGGCAAGCCCATCGTGTCGATCCCGGCGTACTTCATCATCGCGTTCGAGCTGGCGGTGCTGTTCGGCGCGCTGGCCACGGTCATCGGCGTCTTCATCAACGCGAAGCTCCCCCGGCTGCGCCCGCCCGTGGTCTACGATCCCGGCTTCAGCGGCGGACGCTTCGGAATCCACGTGAGCGCGCCCGCCGACCGCATCGAGGAAGCCCGCCGGATCCTCAGCGGAAGCGGTCCGGCCGAACTCACGGAAGAACCTGCCCCGTCCCATGGCTGACCGACCTCGCTCGCGCACCCCCGTCCGCTTCGTCGCGGCCGCCCTGCTGGCCGGGCTCGTGAGCGCGTGCTCGCCCTTCGACGACCTCATGGTGCAGATCTTCGGGCGCAGCATGCGCGACCAGCGCTCGTTCGACCCCTACGAGAACACGCTGCTGCCGCCGGAGGGCTCGGTTCCCTTCTCGGCCGGCAACTTCTCCGCCGGTCCGGACCAGATCTCCGTCGGGCAGCCGGACCCGTCGGCCGAGATGCCGCCGTTCTTCACGGCGACGGAAGTCCTTACGCAGGCTCCGGTGGTCATGGAGATGGTCAATCCGGTCGAAGCCACCGCCGAGTCGCTGGCGCGCGGCGAGCGGCTCTACAACCGCTTCTGCGTTCCGTGCCACAGCGCGGACGGGGTGGGCGCCAACGCCGCCCTCGCCCCGCTGCATCCCATGGTCCCCCTGTTCAACCTGTCGAGCGCGGCCACCGCGGTCCGTCCCGATGGCTACATGTACGGCGTCATTCGCGTGGGGCGGGGACTGATGCCCGCCTACGGACACCAGATTCCGCACTACGACCGCTGGCACATCGTCAATCACATTCGCCAGCTGCAGGCGCAGGCGGGCAACGCGCCCCCGGGGGAGTAGCGGCATGGCCCACATCCACGTCCCGGCCGACATCCCGGTTCGCCATCTGGAGCGCTCCCGGGGCTTCTCGATGTTCTGCGGAGCCCTCTTCCTCATCGGCGTGATCTCGCTCTTCGTGCTCCGCGCCGCCGATCCCGCGCGCGCCGAGCAGGCCTACTCGGCCAATTGGCTCTTCTTCTTCGCGGTCGCCGAGGGCGCGATGCTCCTGTGCGCGGTGACCACCATCGTGAAGGCCAAATGGAACTGGTCGGTCCGGCGCGTGAGCCTCGCCTTCGCCGCCTACCTGCCGATCGCGTTCATCCTCTTCCTGCCCATGCTGGGTCTCCGGGAATCGTACTTCCCCTGGATCGAGGCGATGGAGTCGGATCCCATCGTGCAGGCGAAGGCCGCGTACCTGAACATCCCGTTCCTCGTCGCGCGCAACGTGGCCGGGCTGCTGCTGCTGATCGGGCTGAGCCTGTACCTGGCGTATCAGGCGCTCCGTCCGGACATGGGGCTGGTCGAGCGCGGCGGTGATGCGGGCCGGGAACGCTGGCGTGCAAGCCTTACGTCGGACTGGATGGGGCAGGAAGCCGAGGAAACCGCGAGCGCCCGCCGCATGGGCCGGGTGGCCCCCGCCTTCATCCTGGTCTACGCCGCCGTGATGAGCATGGTGGTCTACGACTTCGCCATGTCGCTCGAGCCCCACTGGTTCTCCACCATCTTCGGAGCCTGGTACTTCATGGGCGGCTTCTGGGGCGGCATCGCCTCCACCGCCCTCATCGTCGTGCTGCTGAAGCGCCGCCACGCGGATCTGAACCGGCTGATGGGCCTGCAGCAGATGCACGACCTGGGCAAGCTGACCTTCGCCTTCTGCGTGTTCTGGACCTACATCTTCTTCGCTCAGTACATCGTCATCTGGTACGGAAAGCTGCCGTGGGAACAGGCGTGGGTCGTACACCGGACCAACGAGACCTGGGGACCGTTTGCGCTCGCCCTGGTGCTGATGTGCTTCGTCATCCCCTTCGCGGGACTCATCGGGCGCCGGCCCAAGATGAACCCCGCGATCCTCGCCAGCTTCGTCTGCGTCATCCTGGCGGGGCTCTGGCTGGAACACCACCTGCTGATCGCGCCCTCTCTGCGGCTCGAGGGGCCGACCATCGGGCTCTGGGAGGGACTGGTGACGCTGGTCTTCCTGGGACCGCTGCTCTGGAGCGTGCGCTGGTTCCTGAGCACGTTTCCGGTTGTGCAGGTATGGCAGCCGCCGGAGCAGTTGGAGATGGTGGATCTGGAGGTGATGCGGGAGGAAGCCGGCGTCCGTTAGCCGGTCCGCCTCCGGAGGCGTTTCGACGCGATGAAGTGCATTTCGCTTGGTTCCGGTGGCCGTTGGGGCACCCTCATGCTCAGGCCGCAGGAAAGCTCCAGCTCTGCCGCAGGAGCGAAGATTGCGGTTGCGTTGGCGGTGGTGGCCGCAGCGTCGTGCGCAACCGGGGAGCGTGACGTCGGCACATCGGTCGTCTACGACTCCGCCGGCGTGACCATCATCGAGAATCCGGAGCCCGACAGGCCGCTGGGTGTCGAAGTCACGCCGATAGCCGATCTCATACCTCCCGACAGCGCGCTCACGGTGGTGTCCTGGGGTGTCACGACCGATGAGGCGACCGGCCGGATCTACGTGACCGATCAACCCAATGACCGGGTCGTCGTGTTCGACGCCTCGGGAGGGTATGCGGGCGCCCTGGGACGCTCGGGGGACGGACCCGGAGAGTTTCGCAATCCCGTCGCGGGGGCGGTGGATCCCTCGGGATCGCTTGTTGTGTGGGACAGCCGTCGCCGCATCCTCAATCGCTGGTCGAGCGGTGGAGACTACCTCGGCGAAGAGCGTCCGGGTCTGGACTACGGAGGCTTCCGCCTCGCGGTGGGAACCGACTGGTTCGCAGCGGTGACGTACACGGCGGTGGAAATGGCGATCAGGCGGCAATTGGTCGTCCGCAGCGACGGAGACGCCACGACGCTGCAGGAAGCCACCGAGGAGATGGTCCCGCTGGAGCTGAGTGGCTGGGTCCATACCGGCCTCGAAGCCGTTCTCCCCCATGATCGTCTGGACGAACCGGAGCGACTCCATCTTCTTTCTCAGCGGACCCGACTACCGTATCGACAAGAGCGTCGGCGGTTCGCTGGTGCTGAGTTTCAGGCGGCCTGTGGATCCAATCGAGGTGACGGACGAGATGGCCGTCAGGAGCATCGAGTCGGGTCCGGGGCCCTATGGCGCCATCATGCGGCGGACCGGGCTGGAGGCGGAGGACATCGTGAGCGCGCTCGGCTACGAGGAGCGCATCTCGCCTGTCCTGAGGGTGACATCCGTCCCGGGAGGACGGCTCTGGGTCACCCGCACCCTGGATGGGTTCACCCCCCACGTCGTGGATGTCTTCGACGCTTCGGGAAGCTACGAGGGCACGTTCGATGCGCCTGGGATGCCGGTTGCGTTCGTGTCCGATTCCACCTTCGTGGCGCTTCGGACGGACGAATTCGGAGAGACAACCCTGTCACTCCAGCGGGTGCGAATGAGCGAAGGGAGCTTCTGAAGAGGCCGTTGTAGCGGCAGTCGGCGCCCGCCCGTCGCTACGGGTCCCCAGCCAGCAACTTCAGCACCTGCGGGTGGAGCCCGGGATTGCTGGAGACTCCTGAACCACCGTGGATGGTGGGCTCGCCCGAAACGTCCGTGAAGCACCCGCCCGCTTCCGTGAGGATCGTCAGCAGGGGCGCGGCGTCCCAGGAGGCGAGTATCGGATCGACCATGACCTGTGCGCGGCCGGTGGCCACCAGGACGTGGCCGTAGCAGTCGCCCCAGCTGCGCGTGATGCGGGCGGCGGCGGCGAGGGCTCTCCAGCCGGCCTCGCCGGCATGGCCGTGAAAGACGCTCTCGTCTGTGGTGAGCACCAGGCTCCGGTCCAGCCGATTTTCGCTTGAAACCGAGCACGGCTCGCCGTTCCAGCGGCACCCCAGGCCCTTGGCCGCCGTGACCGTCTCCCCGAGCGCAGGCAGGTGGACAACCCCTGCGACGGGCTCATCCTCCACCTCGATGCCGATCAGGACGCCCCACAGCGGCACCCCGTGAACGAACGACTTCGTGCCGTCGATCGGGTCCAGGATCCAGCGCACGGAAGCTCCGGGAAGCACTTCGCCATGCTCTTCGCCGACGATGCCGTGATCCGGGTAGCGTCGCCGGATCTCCGCGCGCAGCAGGCTCTCGGCTTCCCGGTCCGCGATGGTCACCGGGGTGTCGTCCGCCTTGGTCTCGACCTCGATCCGGGTGCCGAAATACCCCATTGCGACCTTCCCGGCGGCGCGCGCGAACTCATCGGCCGTGCGCGCCAGGTCAGCGAGTTCGATCGGGGTCGGATGGGCAGCGTTCATGGCGGAGAGCGGGGCGCGGCGGGGAGTCGGTGCACTGCGAGGGG
>VYDD01000034.1 GCA_009843625.1 Gammaproteobacteria bacterium
ACCGATACATTAACTTCTACAACAACGCCGACACGACCGTTCACTTGGATGGCAAGATCCTCGCTTCCGCCCTCTGGTATGTTTCCGAAACCAGCCTCCAAGCAACCTCCTTGGACGACTGCGAAGAGTTCAAGCGCTGGCGGCTGGACCCGGAGGGGATCTGGTCCGAATGGCACCTACGATTCCCTGGCTTGGGACGAGAATACGCTCTGGCGCCCGGTCATGCGCGGGTGGTGGCGATGCAAGCGATCGATCACCGCGCGGTGGCTCCGGCTCTGGGCTTCCCGGACCTTTCCCAAGCCGATTTCGAGGTCGTGGGCACGGGTCAGGATGTGGACAATCCTGCCGTGCCTAATATGGAGGATGTTGGCCTTCGCCCCTCGGTGGACGCGCTGGGAAGAGGGTTTCTGAGGTTGGAGCCGGCCATCATGATCGTCGACAACGTTGATCTGGAATCGCTGCCAATCGACGAACTTCCCCTTCGCCACCCAGCCTACCGCAGGTTCCCCGGCAACGCTCTACTTGACCTCGCGACCCTCCACTTTGATCCTGCGACGGCAGACACAGATCGCCTCCTCTGTGATCGACTGGTGAATGAGTCGTTCGACCATCAGGCGGCCTTGATCCTGGACTCCGGGGCCGGCAACTCCATTCACCGTCGCGTCCTCGGGACGATGCCAACGGGACGCCACATCCTGCAGCGCACCCGGACGAGTGCCGTGGACCTCGAACGAGGGCCACGAACTCCAGGACGGGTTGCGGTTCCGGGGGCCCCGCCGGGGTAGGACGGGACCTCGGGTCCTCGTGCCGGAACGAGCGAAGCCAAGCCGATACCGCACGGCGCGGTCCCGCTCACGACTGCCGCTCGAAATCAGCGCAACCCCTCACTGGCGCTTCAACGATCCCACCCTCCGCTCTGAGCTACCCGCGACAAGCGTCCTGACACTACGTTGCCGTTCGCACTGCCCGGCACTGGGGCTACACCGGACTCTGCCAAAATGGCAGACTACAAGTGGCTTGAATCACGGCAGGGAATCACGTAAGTTCAATCAGGACTGCACGATCTGCCGCCCATGCCGTGAATCGCGATCCGAGGCCGCCGTTGCCGAATCGCGGGGAAATCGCACCAAAACAGCGGGAGTAGGACGGGACAGGGGACAGGAACGATCCGAGTCTCGTCAGGCAACTCGCGCATCGTCCGACGCAGTAAACTGAACGCGACAGCTCCGGTTCGCAAGTACCTCGCGGCTTGCGTCGGGATAGGCAGAATTAGCGCTGTCGACCGAGGGGACGTTGAGACCGTCTTGGTGCCTCCTGTGGGCATGGGTCTCGATGCGGGAGGACGGCACAGTAGGCGAAGTCCGACCGAGGGGGGACGAGAATCGCCGCAGTCTGCCGGAACTCCGGCGGGTTCGGGCCACCGGTCGCAAGACGCGCCCTCGGCGCGGGGTTCCGCTCGAAGACCTGGACGGAAGAAAAGCGGCGCGCCGAGGGCGGTCCCGCTGGTGTCGGGTCGTCTAACCTCCGGGGGTGGGCTTCTCCGCGAAGTAGCACCCGTAGACCCGGATCGCCGGGTCTTGGTTCCCCGTGCGGCTGGCCTCGTCGCAGACCATCGGCGAGCCCCGGTGCTCCGCCGCGATCCACGGCAGGTATTCGGCCGGGGGGGCGAGACAGTCCGTGTCCGCGCGCTCGAAGGGCTGGAAGCCCTCCGATTCGTGCAGTATCAGTGCGCTTGCGTAGTCGCACGTCTCCGCGCGCGCCGGGTCCTCGCTCTTCGCGACCAACACCACCAGCTCGCCCGGCAGCACCTCCTCGGAGAACCGGAAGCCATGCCGCCAGTCCTCCCACACCACCGCCACGAGCACCCGGTGCGCTCCGGCCTCGTCGTCCACGTCCTCGACGAGCACCCACACCGGAACCTCCGCGCTCCGGGCCAACTCCACGGTGTCGCCCGGCTCCTGGGCCGCCGCCGGAAACGCCAGCGCCAGCGCGAACAGCATTCCGAATATCGCTCTCATTTTGCTCCCGCTCCTCTCTAGCTCTCGCAGACCGTGACGGTCTGCCAGTAGCCTTCCGCGATCTCGACCTCCACCCACCGGCCCTTGCTGCTTGCGCTGACCGTGATCGTGCCAAGGTGGTACGTCGGCAAAACATTCCCCGTGTTGTAGTTCACCGCGCCGTGCAGCGTCGTCTGTCCCGGCTTCACGAACACCTCGATCGTCACCGGCGGAACCCACTGCAGCTTCTCGTCGCAGTTCTCCCCCCCCTCCGTCGGATCCTCACCGCCGCCGGGGTCGTCTTCGTCTTCTTCCTTCTTGACGACCATCTGGCAATCCTCGGCGTCCCGCATCAAGTTTTCGATTCTCAGCAACTCTGCGGGGTCCGTCACGCCGACGCCCCATCCTGCGTGGTGCTGGGCCTCGTGAACCAGCGCCTTGTGGTCCATGTCGCCAGTGTTGTTCACGTTGAGGATTGTGTTCGCGCGGCCGAAGTACTCAGCCTCGACGTATCCGTCTGCTTTGAAGGACGTGTCGGTTTGGGTGGCGAAGTCCACTCCCACTTCCGCAAGGAAAGTCCACGTGTTTTTCTGGACCGTCACGCAATCCAGCCCCGCATCCTCCAAGGTCTTGTGCCCGATGTACGTGCTGTCCCAAGTCGAGTTTCGGAGGTTGCTGATAGCTTGGCTCAGTCGGTCTGAATCACTATGAATGTCGATCCACTGGGTGCCGTCCGGCATGGCTCGCGGCGGCCCTTCTTGGACGAAGGCAGCGAGGGCCGTTAGCATGGCCGCTACGATTACCCACCGGCCCGCCTTCAACGGACAACTCCTTCTTGTCGGCGGGTGTGCTCGCGCATCCTGTCGCCTCGTTCTCTCTGTTCGCGCGCCTCGTCATACTGGACGGGCGTGAACTTGTGTCCGGCCAACTCGACCACCTCGTCCACTGGCCAGTATGGAATGCCCATCCGTTCGGCCGCTGCGCGGTACCTATCCTCTCCCGATGGCGGCAGCCTACACGGAACAAAAGGGCAACCGAGCGGCTGCAGAGACCGAATGATCAGGTTGCTTGCCGCGTGAAGGTCACGTTCCTCCTGGCTTGTAACCATCCGACCTGCCGGACGATAGTTGCCGTTGGGTAGCCGCCAACCCTTTTCTCGATACTCCGATTGAATCTCCTCCTTCGTCCGAAGCTCCAGCGGGAAACGGTCCAGCGGGCGGCCTTCGAGGTTCCACTCGATCCAGTCGATATTGGGCATCCAGCCCGCCGCCAGGCTGGCGGCAAACTCCGCGTCCGTCAGGTGGGTTTGGGGCGCGTCGGCCTCGGTGAAGCTAGCGGGGCGGCCTTCGGCGCATCCGGCCAAGGTGAGCGTAGCGGCGAGCGCGGCGGCGGTGAGTGTCCAAGCCTTCACGGTGTCCCTCCTTGTGGAGTCGGATATATCGACGACAGCACCGGCACCACGGGTGCTGACTGAATATGACGACTATCAATTGCACTATGGTACACGGTACCGATCAGTTCCACAAGTCAGAAGCTGTCCGAGCCCGCCCATCTTAGGGAGCGGCCCCCGCGGCTATGCCGGGAAAATCCCGTCATTCTCAGCTATTGCCGCCGGATACTTGGAGGACACTGCGGAGCGTCAGAGACGCGGACTCGAATGCCGGCGAAGCTCAAATCAATTAGAATCAGACAGTGGATGACACGAAAACCGTCAGACACCGTACTCGGCTGGCAGCTTTCCGCAGCTTCGTGTTATCTTCTATGCGTCTGTCAACAGGAAGCGGAAAGACGACATCAACCTTCGGAAAGGAGAGGGGGAACCATAGATGGAGAGAGGCTGCGGAGGAATGTCCGGGCGGAGAATGGCCCGGTGTCTTGTGGCGGTGGCCCTGTTCGCGGCGTCGGCTTGCGCGGATGTCGGTTCGGTAGGAGTGGCTCCGGAGAAGCCGTCTTCCATCCCCGACGCGGATGTCGATCGCCGAATCCCCGCCGTCGCGGGCGCGCCTTTGCCGCCGGGGGCAGTGGCCGGCACCGCCCGCGTCGTGCGGCGGCACGCTTTGCGGCTGATCGGCGCTCGGGTTCGGGACACCGAGATCGTCCGGGGCGGCGAGGTGCTGGGCTCCTTCGGTCGTCCGGGCGGCCGGATTCCGGTGTCCGCCAGCGCCGTGCCGCCGTCGTCACCGGGCCTCCCCGGAGCCATGCCGACGCCGGGCCTTCCCGCCGGGACGGCCCGGGATGGCGACGACGAAGGTTGCTGGTATCTCGTGTACTACTGGATGGACAACGGCGAGGTCTTCCATGTCATGCTACTGTCCTGCGGAGGCGGAAGCGGGAGCGAGAACGAGCCGGAGTGCACGGAGGACCAGAAGGCGATCGCGGCGGAGTACGGCGACGAGGCCGAGTGGCCGTGCCACAAGTTCGACGACACGCCGGCGTCTGGAGGGGGCGGTTCCCACAACCACGAGACAGGCTATCTTGATCCCGCGTACACGTCCGGCAGGTCGTCCGTGCTCGCGCACGTGAGGGCGAACGGCGTGGCCGGGGCGCACGTCAACTCCGACTGGCGCTGCCCGGAGGGCAACCGTCAAGAGAACGGGCGGCCCCGGAGCAGACATGTACGGGGGCTCGCGGGCGACTTCGACGCCACCGGCTTCGACGCGGTCGTACACGGAAAGTTCGTGGCCACGGCGGTAGCCGCCGGGGCGCGGTGGTACTCGAAGTACGGCACGGGTTTGGACGCGGGGGACAATCAGATGTACACGGGACACATCCACATCGACTGGTGGTAGGAGGAGAACATGCGCGGAGCAATGATGGCCGCCCTCGCGCTGGCGCTGGCAGCGGTGCCGGCGGCGGCCCAGGAGACGACACTCACGGAGCGGGAAGCGGTCGCCCTGCTGGCGGAGGGCGCGTGGAGGGAGCGGTTCGCGGCGCTCAACGTGGCGCTGAAGCTCGGGCCACGCGCGTCCCCGGAGCTGAGGCTCGCCGTGATCGAGGCAGCGTGGGCCGAGCTGCGGGGCGGAACGGACACCCCACCCGAGGCGGAGGCGATGTTCGACTACTTGGACGCCGTGGCCGGGCTGCGGGACCCCCGGGCGATCCCGCTCCTAGTTGAGGTGCTGGGGAACGGGTCTGCCGCCTCAAACGCGCTGGCGGACATCGGCACCGAAGCGTTCCCGGCCGTGATCGCGGCGGTTTCCGACCCCGGCGAGCACCCGTACGACGTCTTCGGGGGCCTGACGGCGCTCCGGTTCCTACTGGAGGACGGCGCGCTCACCGCCGGGCAGGTGGAACGGGTGCGCGGCGTCGTCGGCGACCGGCTTACTGGAGTGCAGGACGGCTTCCCGGTAAAGGCCGCCATACGGCTGGCGGTCGCGCTCGGGGACCGGGAACTGCGCGCGACCGTCGAGCAGATTGCGGTCGACCGGGACTTCGCGGCGGCGCTCGTGTCGCCTCTCCTGCCCGACGGGAGCCCGACGGACCACGCCTATTGGGTTGACCAAGCGCGGGAGCACGCGCGCATCTTCCTATCTGGAGGCGGGGCCGACATCGGCCCGGTGCGCCGTCCGGGGTCCGACTGACGGGACGCTGCAACCCCTACAAGCGTAGCCGACTCGAAGGGGAGAACGAGGGCGATTGGCATCGCTCGCAGATCGGTCGTTGGCCCGGGATTTCATCGTGCTTGAAGGATGACGAAAGCGGGGGCTGGCCGGTCGAGAGAAGATCGTTGGCGAAGCGGTAATGGGCCATCTCGGCGAACCCGTCGTCCGCGGTCGTCGCGCGCTTCGCCGTAGCCTGTCTGGGGGTCGAAGGGGACGGAGCCCCTCGTCGCCGGAGCCACCGAGCGGAACGTCCCCTAGGCACTACTCGGTCCCGATTACCATCCGCATCGAAACCTCCTTGTCCTGGAAGGGTTAGCACGGGGCGAGCCTCTGGAGGACTCTGGCGTGGATCTAAGGTGCTCAGACAACTCAACTCGTTCTACGAATCAAACGGCATCTCGCCGGTCCACTTTCGGTGTCGCTGGCGCTCGGCTTGCTGCGGTGAGTCCGCAGCCTTCACAGAAGCCAAGGCCAGCTATGTAGGTCCGTTCTTTGAGGAGCGGTGTCTTCCCCGCCTGCTCTTCCTGTCGCTGGATCCCGGTGGTGCTGATCCACGTCCGAGGGAGCGCACGATCGATGCCGTTCGCCGCCAGAACCTCGCCATGGATGTCGAGGCACTCCATCCGAAGAGGCATTGGTACTTGACCCACGAGTTGGCATTCGCACTGCTCCGCCAGTTCAAGGCAGGTCTCACGGTTCCAGATACGCGACTCTACTTCGCCCACGTCCAGAGCGCGAAGTGCTCCAACCGGGCTGGCAAAGAACAAGCCAGCCGGACGCTGTTCGAAAACTGCCGCCCTTTCATTCTACCGGAGCTGAAGATCCTGAAGCCAGATATCGTCGTGACGCAGGGCAACCCGGCCGTGGAAGCGATCCTCAAGGGCGGTTTCGCCGTCCGACAACATGTCAGGCGGACGGTGAATGGTGCGCGCTACGAGACGGCTTTCCTTGAGCTCGATCGGGAAACGAGATGCCTCTGGCTCCAGACCTACCATCCCGGTGCCCGTAGCCATTTCCATCGGCAGCGCACGCATTGCTGGCCCCTGTATGCGATGGCGGTCGCCGGATTCTGGGAAGCCGGCACCGAGGCTCGACCTTCGCGGTAGAACCTGCACGCGGTGCTGCCGCCCGTCCACCCAAAGCGGCAATTCCCAGGGATCATCGGACCCGAAGGAAGTGAGACCGCTTCTCCGGGTTCTCTATGGCTACGCCGGAACGCTTTCCCGGACGATGTGTCGGCGCAGGTGCCGGCGGCGGTTCCTTGCGTGTCCGTTTCACTTTGGGGATCGGCGGACAGGAATTCGCCGTTCTACCGGACACGCTTCGAGCGGCGAACGCTGTCGAACATCTCTGAAGGCCAACGGACTTCAAGGCATACTCTGTGGGTTGACTTCCCTCGAAGCGGCCCTTCACCGTTCGGGCATGGAGACAACGAAACAACGGTTCGACCTGACGGAGCGCAGAGCGGTCCCGCGGTCTCAGGGAGCGCGCAGAAAGGTTGAAGCCTTTCGGCTGGAAGGGACGCCGCGCCGAATGGATCGCGCTCGCCTGCTGCCACGGCGGCGTGTTCACGCGCGTGCAGTGGACGAGCTTCCTCGGGTCCCACCACGAAAAGGTCGGTCGCGCCGTCCGCAAGCTCGTCGCCCAGGGCGTGGCCATCGAGGAGAAGCACGTCAACGAGTTCGCCGGGCGTCACAACATCCGCGACCTCGACCCGACCCGGCAGATGGAGCACATCGTCGCGGCGATGGATTACGGGGTTCGGTCATGGGTCCAACCTGACGAAGAACAACACGTCTTCGTCCACTGACCCTTTTCCTTCACAGAACCGACGCGCGACGAACGCTGGCCATCGCTTCTTCTCGCCGGTCGTTTGCCATAGCCCGTCGAGGGTGCCCCAGAGGTGGCAGCGTCCCCTCGCGACGCTCGTGTATTCCAGCAGAAGTGTGATGTCGTCCTGCTCATCCCACGACAGGTGACCGGTCACAACCCAGTTGAAGTATCCCGTCCCGTCGCCATATGGTTCCCGCCACCGGCCGTACACGAAGTGTCCCACGGATTCCAGGGTTACCCAGGTCGAATCGACAGTGGCGGAAACGGCAGAAATCCCGCCACGCGAGCTGGAGGACACATACGTTCCCGACACATCAGGCTCGGCTTCTGGGACGATCAGAGCTTCCCTGCACCCACCGCTAAGCAGCACGAGAATCAGAGCCGCACGGAGGCCGGAGAGACTAGCACTAGCAGGCAACATCGGCATCCCTTCCTGTTCGCGGGTGACGATCCGCGCCCGGTCCACCGGAGACCAAGCCGTCGTCACAAGCCGTCACAGGAGAACGGAGACTCTTGCCCCGGTACTTGTGACGTGGGAGCAGAGTACGCATGTTTTTTGACGATGGTAAGAAAACGTGTACACACGGTAGGCTTGCTCAGCAAAGGAGGACAGATATGCCGAAGTGGGTGAAGGAATGGGCTCCGGTAGCGGTAATCATCGCCACCATCGCAGGCTCCCACGTCTTGCTCCGATCCGACATGAACCGCATGGAGGATCAATTGACCAACGCGATCGAAACCAACCAACAAGCGATCACCGCACTTGGCCGGGAAGTCTCTGAACTCCGTGGCGAGCTAAAGGGCCGCGATCTGATCCTCGGGGAGGAGGACCGATGACCGCGCATGAGGCGGCGAAGCGTTGCTGTGGTCGCGAACTCACCCGGCTGCACAGAGCCATCCCACATGATGCCATCCCCTACTTCTGCGAGAAGTGCGGGAAAGAGTACAGGCGCGACAATTTCGACAGGTCATGGGAGGAGACAAACCTGCCGAGGAGGGACCGATGAGCGAACAACCGAAGAAGCGGAAGCCGTACCGGAAGGGGTTGAAGTCAGAACCACCGGGGCGCGACACCGGAACAGGTGACGCGAACCCCCCCATGAAGGCTTGGCGGAAAAGCGGCGCGCCGGGGGCGGTATCGTAGTCTAGCCTTCGTCCGGGGGTTGCGCCCAGTAGCAGCCGTAGAGACGCCGCGTCGGCGGGTCTTCCCTCCCGTCCTCCCGGATCGCCGGAAGACAGGCCAGCGGCGCGCCCAGATGCTCGACCTCGGATGTAGGCCAGGTACTCGACCGGGGGCGCGAGACAGTCCGCGTCCGCCCGCTCTTGATATGGAAGGGCCCGCTGATATGGAAGGGCCCGCTGTCAAGGTCAGGGCTCGTTGTCTGGGGTCTCGTTATCTTTCATGGCCGAGGGAGAGGGGTCGCCCGAGGAGTCTCTTCGACGGTGAATCCTCCTAGTTCGTCCATTCAGAACCGCAAGCGGAAGCCGACACCGATGCCCCGTTGCCAATTGACCAGAGGGAACGCCACGGGCTCGAAGATCGGGGATTTCTTCGAATAGCCGACAACGCCTCCGACCACTGCACCCGTGGGCACGCCAACCAGGGCGATAATACCCCATGCGGCTACACACCCCAAGTCGCTGCCATCACCGGGACATGTTAGCGAGCTTCCCACCATTGGTACAGCCAAGCCGGTTGCTGCGCCGAGGAAGACACCCGCTACCGTCTTGCGCTTGAAGCCCGTCCTGATCTCCAGAGACCCCAACTGGTCGAAGGGGATGAATCCGGTGTCCAGGTACACCCCACTCGAATCAGCCCGCTGGAACTGGGCCACAGTCTCGCCATTCACCCTGACCGTGTCGCCCGGGTTCTGTGCGGCCAGCGCACCGGGCACCACCAGCAGCGAGGCGAGCCAACCCAGCATGTTCCGTGTCCTAGTCATTCTACCTCCTCTTTGTGTGCAGTGGGACCCTACTAGACTAGACCATTCCGTTCCACGGGGGGGCACGCACGGGCCTCCCACACCCCCGTCTTCTCCTCCACCCGCTCCCACTCCGTCCACGTCACCCACACCTGTTGATCCGTGCACGTCCAACCTCTCGGCGAATCGGCGCTTCGCTTTCTTGCTGTCGAATTGCACGAAGGCACCCTGCTCGCCGGGGACGCTGGGACTGCCGTCTATTGACATCACGATCTCGTAGACGGCATCGGCGTCGAAGGTCTCCGGCTCGGCCTCGGTGAAGCAGCCGGGGACATCTTCGGCGCATCCGGCCAGGGGGAGGGTGAACAGGACGGCCAGCGCGGTCAGGGTCAGGGTCTCGGTTCAAGTCTTCATGGTGTCCTCCTCTGTGGGGTCGGATATATCGACGACAAACACGGGGGGCTGGGAGAATACGACGAGTATGAATTCTGTGATCCTACACAGTACCGATCATTTTCACAAGTCCAGTACTATGATCCTGTACTAGGATCCTCGGGGATCGTTGACAATGACGGGATTTTCCCTGCATGGTCATGGGGGCGATTTCCCCCGCGAATCGGCGGGGTTTCCCTCTATGGCACACCACACCGACTGGCGAGGTTATATCCGAGTATGCCTTGATAGAGGGGTTTGGTGCTGGCCCACCCCCGTCAGTCCTTCGATGGGAATCGGGCCAATCACCGAGAAGGGACGGAGTTGTCATGATCTTCGACGCCAATGCCACCGCGATGGCACCGGCGGCCGGCCCGGACGGTTCGGAGTCTCGCCGACATGCCAGTAGCGGGCAGCGCTGTTCCCGCAGATCGGAAGGCGCTCGCTCTTCGCCCTCGTTAGTCCACCAGGCTGTGCCACGGATTCCCGGGCAACGAACCGGGAAGGCACGGCCACGACACCTTCAAGCCTTTAGCCTTGGAGGAGATCGGAGCAATCCCATGGTTTTCCGAGTCCCGTTGGCGGCGGCCGGCGTTCTGCTGGCGGCAGCCTGTTCTTCCGATCCGCTGGCGGTGGACGCACCGCCGGACGAGGCCCGGCCGACCGAGGAGACTCTGGCCGCCACGCCGCGAAGCGACGCGGGAGCGCCCGTCGTTATCGTCGACCACTTCACGCCGCGCCTGTCGCTCGACCTCACCGTTGTGAGCGGAGTCAGCCCCGGCAAGCCGTTCCACCTGTCGCTGGTGGCGGTGGCGAGGGAGGCGATCACGACCGGAGAAGTGTCGGTGACGTCGCCGACGCTGGCGGGGATGGCGCACTCCGCATCGGACGGGCGCGTGCGCCATCCTCTGGGCGAGAGACTGCCGGTCATCGCGCGGTTCACGTTGCCGCCGATGGAAGCGGGGGACCGCTGGACGCAGTCCGTGCCCGTCGAGGGAGTGCCGGCGGGCTACTACCAGTTCGCGGCGGACATCAGCACGAGCGGCCCTGAGAGCAAGCTCGGCCCCTACCTCTTCGACGATGCATACGGCCAGACATGGATAATGGTGCGAGAAGAAGGGGGTGCCGCGACCCGCGCCTTCGACCCATCCCGCTTCCCGGCCCGGACAGCATTGCAACCGGGTCCGTTCCGCCCGCATCCCGGCCATGCTGGCGGGACCGGCGACCCCACGCTCCATACCGCGGCCTATCGCACGTCCGGTGCGCCAAGCCGCGTCCATGTCGAGGTCGGCTACGTCGAGGGGACCACCATTCAACCGGCTTCCGGGAGCTACATCTTCGCCAACACCTTGAGCGAGGAAGATCCGGACGGCACGCCCGTGCGCCGAGAATCGTCCACGGTGCCAACCAGCGGGGTGGTTTCGTTCACGTGTCCGGGCGACGACCATTTCTTGACGGGTTCCGTGACTCTCGCGAACACAGCGCACGTTGCAGGTGCAACGTTCCGCAGCGAATGGTACGCGCTGCCGAGCGATTGCGGCGACACGGTTCAGGTCACGGGCGCGCGGCACGTGTACCTGCCTTGGAGGAATCTGCGAAAGGTCATCCCGCTCGTGAACGCCAAGTTCGGCCATTCCCGGTCGCGTGTGCGCTGGACAACCGACTTGGGAGCGGAGCTATCGTACTACGACCCGGGTGCGGACAGGATCGTATTCGGGCTGACCTACGACAGCAGGTGGACGGCCGCTCACGAATACACTCATGCGCTGCACCAGGAGTCGCTCGGCGGGTTGTGGCCGACGACTCGCTGCTCGTATCATCCCGTAGCCGAGGTGACATCGTACACTTGCGCTTTCCAAGAGGGCATCGCGAGCTATGGCGGGAACATCGGCTCGCCAACGGAGAGACCGCACGGCGATTGGCAGAGTGTGCCCAATCCGCCGAACCGGGTGGCGGCCAAGATCGAGCGCAACGTCGCCGCGCTGTTCCACGATCTGCTCGATGCGGACAGCGAGCCCGGCGACCGGACCTACTACCCAGGCCGCTACGTGATGACCGTCTTCAAGACCTGCCGGGTCACGCGCAATCGGATCAGTGTCAAGCGCGACAACGTCAGCGATTTCGTCTGGTGCCTCGAAAACGGTGTCAACTCCGAAGTGCACGGGGCCAGCTTCCCCGGCCTGCCGGTTCCCAGGAGCGTGCGGGAATCGGCCACCGAGCCGTCGGGTTGGAGTGCGAGCGCCATTCGCAGCACATGGCGCAGGAACGTCGGATGAGAGCGATGGCACCCGTGGCCGCCGCGTTTGCTCTCGCGGCCTGTTCGGTGCCCGATGCGCGCCTGACCTTTTGGATCCACCACACCGTCGAGTCGGCCTTGTGGCGCGGGGAGCGGGTAACCATCCACCAGTCGCTTGACGACCCGGTCGGGCTCGCTGGCATCGAGATCGAGGTGCTGGGCATCGGGCAAACGGTCAGGGTCACCGCCGCCGACTTCTTCATCCTCCAAGGCAGCATGGCCACGCGCCAGGTCGGAGTACCCGATTCCGGCACGATTAGCGTCATTGTAACGCTCACGCAAAACGGTGATGTGGTCGCGGAGGGTGCCGCCTCATGGTTGCTTGAGCCGGAGGTCGAGTGGGGGGTCGGCATCTACCGAGCTCCGTACCTGCCGTCCGAAGGTCTGCTCGAACACACGGAATCGCCTCCGTGCCTGGAGTCGTTGG
This sequence comes from Gammaproteobacteria bacterium, assembly GCA_009843625.1. Taxonomy (GTDB): domain Bacteria; phylum Gemmatimonadota; class Gemmatimonadetes; order Longimicrobiales; family Gaopeijiaceae; genus BD2-11. Next base: position 12,510 of record VYDD01000034.1, read on the forward strand.
GTTGCTACAAGAGGTGGCGTATTCCGATCCGGGACGATGCTGCCAACTACGAAGGTGAGGCCGTGTGGGTGCGCCTGTCCCGATCGGAGATCTGCGAGCACTGTGTACACTGACGAAGGACTGTCGCGACCGGGGCAACGCCCGTTCTGCTTCGCGGTCGAGCACCACGGCGCCCCGCAGACCGGCATTGACGGCGGGGCCGAAGGGGACTGATCGAAAGAACCGGACGCTCCGCTTCTACGGCTATTTGGCCCAGAGGCCGGGAGACGGCTAGATCCACACGGGTGGGAGGCTGTGCCCGCCCTTTGGCACAGGAGAGCCAGCCGACGCCACGTTGAACACGGCGGGCTGGCAGGGGGACGCTCCGCCCCCCTGCTACCCCCAAGGTTTCCCAAGCCGCATCGGCGCGGCGCAGGACAGGGGACCGTCCCTGCGAGACCTCTTCCCCGGGTCGCGGCCGCACGTCTTGCGACTATCGGCGCTCGGGTTCGGAACGGCGAAATCGTTCGGCGCGGTGAGTTGCTGGGCTCCTTGGGCCGCCCAGGCCGCCGGATCCCCGTGTCTGCCAGCGCCGTGCCGCCGTCGTCACCGAGCCTCTCCGAAGCCATGCCGTCGCCGGGCTTTCCCGCCGGCTTCAACGAAGCCATGCATGCGGATTTCGAGGACGCGGCGCAACATGCCCAAGCGGCTTGGCACTCAAGCTACGGAACGGGCTATCAACAATACACTAGCCACATCCACATCCACTGGTAGGGGGGAGAAATGCGGAACGAACGGAAGGTGGGCGGCGCGGCTGCCGCGTGGCCCGTGCTGCTAGCGCTTGCGGTTCCGGCTGCGGCGTCCGCGCAGGAGCGGAAAGCCGCTTCTCCGATGACGGAGCAGGAGGCGGTCGCCCTGCTGGCGGAGGGCGCGCTGCAGGACCGGTTCAGGGCGCTCGAAACAGCGGCGGCGCTCGGGCCGCGCGCGTCCTCAGAATTGAGGCTTGCCGTGATCGACGCGACGTGGGCGGAACTGCGAGGCGAGACGGACACCCCGCCCGATGCGGAGGCGATTTTCGATTATCTGAAAACCGTGACCGAGCTGCGGGATCCGCGGGCGATCCCGCTTCTGGTCGAGACGCTTACGATGGGCGGGGAAAACCCGTTGGCGGATTTCGGCGCAGAGGCGTTCCCGGCCGTGTTCGCGGCGGTGTCCGACCCCGGCGAAGACCCGTCCCGTGTCTTCGGGGGCCTGACGGTGCTCCGGTTCATGGTCGAGGACGGCGCACTCACCGCCGGGCAGGTGGCGCGGGTGCGCGAGGTGGCCCGCGACCGGCTCTCCGGATCGCAGCAGTATTTTCCCGTAAGGGGAGCTATGCGGCTGGCGCTCGCGCTGGGGGATCCGGAGTTACGGGGGATCGTCGAGATGATCGCGGCCGACCGGGATGCTGCCGAAGCTCTCGTGTCTCCCTACCTGTCCGGCGAAATCCCCGGAGTGACTCGCGACCGTGCTTGGGAGGTTGACAGGGTGTGGGAGTACGCGCGGTTGTTCCTGTCCGGAGGCGGGGTCGACATCGGCCCGGTGCGCCGTCCGGGGTCCGGCTGACCCCACCCGGAACAGCCTCGCCCGGGCCGTCGCAGCAAAGCTCCACGGCCTCGAGGTCGCCAGACACACGGGACCGGCACGGAACGGCGGGCCGCCGATCACGCTTCGGTGACGGCGACGCTCCCTGCCGCGCACCGTTTTCACCCCTACCGTACCCCTCGGAGTTCGGCGATCGTCGATGGAGTGGACGCCCCCTCCCGGCGGCATCGCGATGTGCCATGATGG
>VYDD01000480.1 GCA_009843625.1 Gammaproteobacteria bacterium
GTGGGTTTGCCGGGCGACCATCGATGGCTCGGTCGGGCGCGGCGTCCATGCCTCCGCCAGTGTAGGCCGCGGGCGCGCTGCGGGCTACCGGTCCGACGTCGTGGAGGGCTCCGCCGGAGCCCCGCGCGTCGGACGGTGTACGGCGCAACGGAGAAGCGAGCCTGTCCTCACCAACGAGGTGACCGCCGGTGCCGAAATCGAGCCCGATGTGCCGAACCAGCCTGCTCCTGGCGGCGTCGCTGGCGGCATGCGCGGCCTGGCCGGTCCCGGCGGCGGCCGCGGATCAAGAGCCGGCTACAGGGGATCAAGGGCTCCCCGAACCGGAACCGGGCTCCGAATTGAGCGTCTCGCTCATTACCGTCGGCGCCGGACCCGTGATCTACGAGATGTTCGGCCACAACGCCATCCGCATCCGGGATCCGGAGCGCGGCCTGGATGTGTCGTACAACTGGGGCATGTTCGACTTGAACCAGGAGGGCTTCTTCTGGCGCTTCCTCCTGGGCGACTGGCAGTACTGGATGGCCGGCCTGTCCTCCGAAGGAATGATCGCGCACTACGTGGCCTCGGACCGCGGCGTGGTGGAGCAGGAGCTGGACCTGACCCCGGATCAGCGCCTCACGCTTCTCGGCATGGCCGGGCTCAACGCGCGCCCGGAAAACGCCTGGTACCGGTACCAGTACTTTCTCGACAACTGCTCGACGCGCGTGCGGGACGCCCTGGACATCGTTCTGGGCGGACGCCTGCGCGATCGCTTCGGCGAGGTCCCGGGCGAGACCTTCCGCTTCCACACCCGGCGGCTCACGGCAGACAATGCGCTGGTCTACGTGTCGCTCGACTTCTTCATGGGCGGTCGCGGCGATCGTCCCATCACCGCATGGGACGAGATGTTCATTCCCATGATGATGCGCGACTTCCTGCGCGAGACGGATGTAGTCACCTCCGAAGCCGTCCTGGACGATCCGGCCCGCGTCCCTCCGGCCGAGCCGCCTCCGCGCTTCGTCTGGTTCGCCCTGGTCGGCGTGATGCTCGCCGCATGGCTCGCCGGAGCGGCGGCGGTGGTCGCTTCTCCGCGGCTGAGCACCGCCGGACCGACCCTGATGGCCTTCCTCAGGGCGGAGTTCGTGCTGCTCGCCGGTGCGTGGTCTCTCGCCGCCGGCCTTTCCGGGCTGGTGATGATCGTGTCGCACTTCACCGCCCACGAGTTCATGCACTGGAACGAGAACTTCCTCCAGGCGAACCCCCTGTCGCTGGTGCTGGCGGTTGCGCTCGTCCCGGCGGTCTTCGCCGGCAGGTGGCGTCGGCTGGCGGCCCGAACGGCGCTGCTGGCGGCCGGGGTGTCGGTCCTCGGCCTCGTGATGCAGGTTGTTCCCGGGCTCGACCAGGTGAACGGGTATCATCTGGCGGTCGCGGTACCGGCGCACCTGGCGGTTGCGTGGGGCGTGCACGCAGTGGTGCGCGTCGACACGCAGCGGTCCGCGGCAAGCTGATCCCGCGGCCTGATCCCGCAGAGCCAGGCACACACCGTCGCCAACCGGTACCGACTCGATGGGGGAGTCCGCATGACGCGTCGCAGCGAGGAAGCCCGGTGAGCCCGGGTGTAGACCGGCAGGACGTCCGCTACGAACCGGACGAGCGTCCTCCCCTGCCGATCACGGCCGGGCTGGGCATCCAGTACGCCATCCTGTGCATCGCGAGCGTCATCCTGACGCCCACCGTGATGATCACCGTCTCCGGCATGGGCGACGACTACCTGTCGTGGGCGGTGTGCGCGGCGCTGGTGATCAGCGGCGTGACGACGGCGATCCAGGCGCGCAAGATCGGGCGCATCGGCGCGGGCTACATCCTGGTCATGGGGAGCACGAGCGCGTTCCTGGCGGTGAGCGTAACGGCCCTCGAACAGGGCGGGCCGGGCATGCTCGCGACCCTGATCATCGCGTCCGCCCTGCTTCAGTTCGTCCTGGCGGCGAGGATGGCGCTGCTCAGGCGCATCTTCACGCCCACGGTGGCCGGCACCGTGCTGCTGCTCATCCCGGTGACCCTCTCGCCCCTCATCGTCAACAAGCTGGGCGAGGTGCCCGCGGACGTTTCACCTGCCGCGGGCCCGGTCATCGCGGGGGTGACGCTGCTGGTCATGATCCTGGTTCCGCTTCGATCCTCCGGCGTGCTGCGCCTGTGGGCCCCGGCCATCGGCATCGTCGCGGGCTGCCTCACCGCCAGGCTGGGGTTCGGCATGTACGACACGTCGTCGGTCGCGGACGCCGCCTGGATCGGCCTCCCGCAACTCGCGTATCCCGGGGTCGACCTGAGCTTCCGGCCGGAGTTCTGGGCTCTCCTGCCGTCCTTCATCATGGTGACGCTGGTGGGCGCGCTCGACACGCTCGGGGACGCCATCGCCATTCAGCGGGTCTCGTGGCGCAGGCTGCGCGCGATCGACTTTCGCTCCATCCAGGGCGCGATCTCGGCCGATGGCGTGGGCAATCTGCTGTCCGGCCTCGCGGGGACGGTTCCAAACACCACCTACGGCATGAGCATCAGCGTCGCGGAACTCACCGGAGTCGCCGCCCGCCGGATCGGGATCTGCGTCGGCATCGTGTTCGTCTCGCTCGCGTTTCTGCCCAAGTTCATCAACCTGATCATCGCGATCCCGGGGCCGGTCGTCGCGGCCTACTTCGTCATCATCGTGGCCCTGATCTTCGTCTTCGGGATGAGGATTCTGCTCCAGGAGGGCCTGGACTACCGCAAGGGTCTGGTGGTCGGCGTCGCGTTCTGGATCGGGCTCGCGTTCCAGTTCGACTGGATCTATCCGGAGTACTTCCAGGGCATCTGGGGCGAACTGCTGGGCAACGGCATGACCGTCGGCGGCTTCACAGTCATCCTGCTGGCGATGTTCGAGGAGATGGTCGGAGGACGTCGATCGCGCCTGAAGACACGGCTTACGCCCGGTATCTGGTCAGAGATCGACGACTTCATGGTGACGTTCGCCGCGCGCAAGGGCTGGAACGAGGACATGGAGCGGCGCCTGCGCGCCGTGGGCGAGGAGACCGCGCACATCCTCATGCGGGGAGCGGATGACGAGGATGAGGAGACGGACGTATCGGAACGCCGCCTGCTTCTCATCGCCGGAAGCGACGGCGACTCAGCCGACCGCGAGGTCTGCGCAACCACCGACGTGACTAACTGCGTTGACGAGCTCGTTTTGTTATGGGAGGGGGCCCCGTGCGGCGGGTCGGAGATACCGCTGAGGCTTCTGCGCCACTACGCCTCGGCCATCCGTCACCAGCAGTACCACGACATCGACATCCTGTCGATACGCGTGGAGAGCGCCGCGCAGCCGGGCGGGGGGATCGACTAGGCTCTCCTTCGAGGGCCGAGCGGTGACGGATCTCAGCCGGTAGCCGCCTTCCGCGCTGGCTTCGCCCCCGCCTCCTCGCCTTCCGCGTCGCCCTCTCCCGCGATGCTTGCCTTCAGCGCTGCCATCAGGTCAATGATCTGGGCCTGGGGCTCGGCCGAGGGCGCCACCGTGATCTGTTCGCCGTCGATCTTCTGCTGGATGAGTTCGAGCTGGCGCTCGCGCACTTCGTCCTTGTAGTCGTCGGGCTGGAATTCCTCCGCCGTCCGCTGCTCGATCATCTGGACCGCCAGGTCGAGTTCCGCGGGGTTGATCTCGCCCTCCTCGACCGGGACTTCGTCCCATGACCGGACCTCGGCCTGGTAGCGCAACTGTTCGAGCATCAGGCCGTCCCTGTACGGGCGCACCATCACCAGATACTGCTTTCCGCGGGTGGCGAAGCGCGCGACCGCCACGCGTCCCGTCTGCTCCAGCGCGGCCGCCAGCAGGCGATAGGCGCGGGCGCCGCCCCGGTCCGGTCCCAGGTAGTAGGCCCGGTCGAAGTACACGCGCTCCACCTGCTCGGCGGGGACGAACTCGGCGATCTCGATGGCGTCGGTCTTGGGCTGTTCCAGCACCTTGAGTTCATCGGGCTCGAAGACCACGAACTGGTTCTTCGCGAACTGGTATCCCTTGACCATGTCGTCCTTGGGCACGACTTGGTTGTTGTCGGGGTTGAAGTACTGCTGACGCACCCGGACGCCGGTCTTGCGGTCGATCCAGTTGAAGCTGACGCGCGCGCCCGACTTGCTGGTCGCGAACAGCTTGACCGGGATCGTGACGAGACCGAAGGAGATGCTGGAGGTTCCGATCGCTCGTGCGGCCATGATGTCCCCGGGGAATCGGTATCCGTAATCGGCAGGGGAGCTTACATGATGGTTGCGAGGGTCGGCAAAGGGAAGGCCGATGCCTGATCGCGCGTCCCGCGACAAGCTCGCCGAGTATCGCGCCAAGCGGCAGGCGTCCCGCACCCCGGAGCCGTTCGGCGGAGCGGCGCTCGCCGGAAGCCGTCTTTTCGTCGTCCAGCAGCACGACGCCACGCGCCTGCACTGGGACTTCCGGCTCGAGCTGGACGGGGTTCTGCTCTCGTGGGCCGTTCCCAAAGGGCCGTCACCCAACCCGCAGGACAAGCGCATGGCGGTCCATGTGGAGGACCATCCGCTCGACTACGCGGAGTTCGAGGGGGTGATCCCGGAGGGCAACTACGGGGCCGGCTCGGTCATCCTCTGGGACAAGGGCGTGTGGGTGCCGGCCGAGGATCCGCGCGCGGGGCTCGAGAGCGGCAAGCTGCTCTTCGATCTGCGCGGCTTCAAGCTGAACGGCCGCTGGACGCTGGTGAAGACGCGCCAGTCCGAGAACTCGTGGCTCCTGATCAAGGAGTCCGATGCCTGGGTGGATGAGCGCGGCACCGGCGCCTACCCGGTCGAGTCGGTCTATTCGGGGCTCGCGGTCAATGAGGTCGCGCATCCGGAGCGGCGGCAGGCCGCGGTGGAGGAGCGGGCCCGGGAGCTGGGCGCTCGCGTGGCACGGGTCGAGTCCCGCACGGTGCGCCCGATGCTCGCGACCTCCCGGGACGCTCCGTTCACGCGCCCGGGATGGGTCTTCGAGATCAAGTACGACGGCTACCGCATCATCGGCGCCCGCGAGGGGGGCGAGGCGGTGCTCTGGTCGAGGAACGGGAACGATCTTACGGCGACCTTCCCGGAAATCGCCCGGGCCGTGCGCGGCCTCCCGTTTGGCCATGTGATCGTGGACGGCGAGGTGGTGGTCCACGACGCTGCCGGCCTGCCCAGCTTCGGCCGCCTGCAGAAGCGCGGCCGCCTGCAGAACCACGCCGACATCCAGCGCGCGGCGGTCGAGCTCCCCGCGCGCATGTACGTCTTCGACCTGCTCGCGGTGGGCGGCCTCGATCTGCGCGGCATGCCGCTGCTGGCGCGCAAGCAGGTGCTGCGCGAGGTGCTGCCTCCCGCGGGGCCGCTCCACTACTGCGATCACATCGCGGAGACGGGCGACGTGATGTACGAACACGTCACGCAGATGCGGCTCGAGGGCGTGGTCGCCAAGAAGGCGGACAGCATCTACGTATCGGCGCGTTCGGGCTCCTGGATGAAGATCCGGGCGGTGGAGACCGGGGACTTCGTCGTGGTCGGGTGGTCGGAGCCGCGGGACGAGCGACCAGGGCTGAGTTCGCTGCACCTGGCCCGCTACCAGGGCGACACGCTGGTGCACGCGGGCAGCGTCGGCACGGGGTTCTCGGCCGAACAGCTTGGCGAAATCCGCGAGATGCTTCTTGAGATCGAGGTCGACGAGTGTCCGGCCACCGGAGAGGGAGTTTTCATGCCCGGCCGCGTGCAGCGCTGGGTCCGCCCGGAACTGGTCGCGGAGGTGCGCTACCGGGAGTGGACCGAGGCAGGTCTGCTGCGCCATCCGTCGTTCGTCCGCTTCCGCGAGGACAAGCGGCCGCGCGAGTGCTTCCTCGAGGACGACGCGGCATACCGCGAGGCGCTGGCGGAGCCCCTGCCGGTGCGCGCCCCGAGCACCGCGCGGGAGGTGCATTTCACCAACCTGGACAAGGTGTTCTGGCCGGAGGAGCGCTACACCAAGGGCGACCTCATCGACTACTACCGGGCCATCTCACCCTGGCTGCTTCCCTATCTCGCGGACCGAGCCCTGGTCATGACCCGCTACCCCGACGGCATCGACGGCAAGTCGTTCTACCAGAAGGACGCGCCCGAATGGGCCCCGGACTGGCTGCGCACCGAGACGGTCTTCTCGGAGAGCTCCGGGCGCGATCTGAACTACTTCGTCGCAGATTCGCCGGAGGCCATCCTCTACATCGCGAACATGGGCACCATCCCGCTGCACATCTGGCACAGCCGCCTGGAGACGCCTTCCCGCCCCGACTGGTGCGTGCTGGACCTGGATCCCAAGGAGGCTTCGTTCAGCGATGTCATCCGGGTGGCCCGGTGCATACGCAGGGTGTGCGAAGAGGCGGGACTGCCCTGCTACGTGAAGACGAGCGGGTCATCCGGGCTGCATGTCCTGATCCCGCTGGGGCGGCGCTGCACCTACGAGCAGTCGCAGCTCTTCGGCGGCGTGATGAGCCGCGTGATCGCGGTCGAACTGCCGGAGATCGCCACGGTGGAGCGGCGGGTGAGCCGGCGCGAGGGCAAGGTCTACCTGGACTACCTGCAGAACGGGCACGGCAAGCTGATCGCGGCGCCCTTCTGCGTACGGCCCAGACCGGGTGCCCCTGTGTCCATGCCGCTCGAGTGGAGCGAGGTGAAGGACGGGCTGGCCATCGAGCAACACACCATCCGCACCGCGCCGGCCCGCATGGCTGCGATCGGCAGGGACCCGCTGGCCGCGGTGCTGGAAGAGGAGCCCGACCTGGTGGCCGCGCTGGAGCGGTTGATGGGGTGGTTGAGTTAGCCGGCCACGTCGTCGGCGAATCGCCGCTGCATTCGGCAAATGACGGCTACGCACCGGGGGCGTGATAGCTGCGAGCGATGGGACCCTCGGCCGCGAGAGATACACCCCTCTCCAGGACCCTCTGCACGGTGTTGCATTTTCGAAAAGGCAACATATTGTTGCATTTACGGTTTTGCAACACGCTGGCGAGGGTTTCGGTAGGGTTGGACGCTGGCCATGGATCGGGTTTTCAAGAGCCACCGCGACGGCATCCACCCAGGCGTGCCCGGATCCACTCCGTCACCGCGTCCGGATCCACCCCGTCACCGCGTCCGGATCCACCCCGTCACCGCGACCGGATCCATCCCGCTACCGCGTCCGCCACCTCCGCCATCACTTCCTCGTGGGTGCGGCCGCTTCTCTTGAGCACCTTGAACGAGTGGTCCCCGCCCTCAACCACGTGCAGCGTCGCGCGGGACCCCAGCCGGTCGACCACCGGGCGCAGGAAGTCCAGGTTGGCCAGCCGGTCGCGCGTGCCCTGGACGAACAGCAGGGGCAGCTCGACCTGGTGGAGATGTTCGCTCCGCTTGATGCCGGGCGGCTTGCCGATGCCGTGCAGGGGGAAGCCCAGGAAGGCGATCCCGGGCACTCCCGCCAGCGGGGCGTCCGCCGCGGCCAGCGAGGTCATGCGGCCGCCCATGGACTTGCCCCCCGCGAACAGCGGCAGGTCGGGCGCGGCCTCGTGCGCCGCCGCAACCGCCCGCCGCACCGTGGCCGTCAGGATGCGCTGCGGGTTGGGGTACCGCCGGCCCGCCTCCATGTAGGGGAACTGGTAGCGAAAGGTGGCGACCCTGCGGTCGGCCAGCAGTCCCGCGATCTCCTCCATGAAGACGTGGCGCATGCCGGCGCCCGCGCCGTGCCCGAGGACGAGCAGCGCGCTCGCGTCGGGGGGCCGCACCAGCAGCGCCGAGACGGCGGCGCCGGCGACCTCGAACGAGAGCGCGCTCCTCATCCGGCGCCCCTCCTCATCCGCCGCTGATCGCGGGAAGCACGAAGATCTCGCTGCCCGCCCCGACCCGCGTCCCGAGGCCTCCCGTGAAGCGGATGTTCTCGCCGTCCACGAAGATGTTCACATGGGGCCGCAGCGCACCCTGTTCGGTCATCAGGCGGTCGTAGAGGCCCGGGTGGGAAGCGTTCAACGCGCCCAGCACCCCGCCGACCGAATGCCGAACCCCCATCTCCACCACCGCCCGCCCGCCGGCCAGCTCGCGCAGCGCCTCCGGGAGCACGATCCTCACGCCACGCACGCCTTCACGCACACCACCGGCGGGAGTCCGTCGCGCACCAGCTCCCAGGAATCGCCGTCGTCGCGCGAGGCGTACACCTTGCCGCTGCGCGTCCCGAAGAACACCTGACCGGGCGCCAGCGTCGCGAGCGCATCGCGCAGCACGGTCTCGTACGCGTTCTCCTGCGGCAGCCCCTCGGTGAGCGGGTGCCAGCTCGCCCCGCCGTCGCGCGTCCGGTACACGCGCAGCTTCGCGTCCGGCGTGCAGCGGAAGCCGTCCGACTCGATGGGCACGATGTAGACGGTGTCGGGATCCCCCGGATGCATCGCCATGGCGAAGCCGAAGTCCGAAGGAACCCCGTTGGCGATGTCGACCCAGGAATCTCCCCAATCCTCGCTCCTGTAGAGCCCCCAGTGGTTCTGCAGGAAGAGCCGACCGGGGTTCGAGGGATGATGCGCGATCTTGTGCACGCACTGGCCGAACTCGGGGTGCTTGTCGGGGAGGAATTCCGCGCGCACGCCATGGTTGCGTGCCTCCCACGTGGCCCCGCCGTCGTCGCTCCGGTAGGCGCCGGCCGCCGAGATGGCGATCATCATGCGCCCGCCCGGCTCGCCGTCCCCGACGATGGTGTGCAGGCAGAGCCCTCCCGCGCCCGGCTGCCAGCGCTCGCGGTGGGGATGGTTCAACAGCCCCTCCACCGGCTGCCACGAGTCCCCGGCGTCGCGCGACTCGAAGAGGCACGCGGGCTCGACCCCCAGGCGGATCACATCGGGCTCGGCCTCCGAACCCGGCCGGATCTGCCAGATGCGCTTGAGCGAGAGCTCCGAATCCTCCGGGAACCTGACCGGGCGCTCATCCTTCCCGGACCAGCTCCCCCCGAAGTCGTCGGAGAAGCGCAGCGTGGTCCCCCAGAAGGGGCTGCCCGGCGCCGCCCACAGGCGCGATCGGCCGGTGCGGCCATCGTATGCCATCGCATAGACTTCCTCGCCCGGAAAGTGCGGCCCGTCCAACTCCCAGCCGCCGCCATCGCGCGCGCGGCCCACGAAGGCTCCCTTTGTCGTGCCGAGCAGCAGGACCGTTTCTCCCGCAGAGACCGTGAAGCCGGTCGACGTCTTCATTTCCACATCCCCGTCATCGTTTTCCACATCATTTGGCATCTTTTGTGCGATCCCGCCGACAACCCGTTGAAGACTATCGGGAACGGGGGCGGACACAAGACGTGCCGGCCGCATGACCCGGCTCCGGCAGCGATGTCGTCTGGCGCATCCCCCGGATCCCGTGCATCATTCCGCCATGCGCATATGGACGGGAACCAGCGGCTTCGCCTACTAGGAGTGGAAGGGCCGGTTCTACCCGGAGAAGCTCCCGCAGCGGGCCTTCCTCTCGCACTACGCCGGCGAGCTGCCCGCCGTCGAGATCAACAACACCTTCTATCGGCTGCCGAAGGTCGATCTGCTGATGAAGTGGGCCGAGCAGGTCCCTGAGCGCTTCCGTTTCTCAATCAAGGCATCGCGCCGGATCACGCATTTCAAGCGCCTCGGCCTCTCGAGCACCGACGAAACCACCTACCTGGTCGAGACCTGTGCCGTCCTGGGACCGCGCCTGGGCGTGATCCTGTTCCAGCTGCCGCCCAAGATGCAGAAAGATGCGGGACGACTCGCCGCCTTCCTGGATCTGCTTCCCGACGGCACGCGCGCCGCGTTCGAGTTCCGCAACGCCTCCTGGTTCGACGACGAAGTGCGAACCCTGCTCGCCGACCGCGACTTCGCGCTGGTGCACGCGGACGTCGACGAGCCGCTGGCGGGCGTGCCCGCCGACCGGCCCCTGCCGTCCGGCACCTGGGGCTACCTGCGCATGCGCCGGCTCGGCTACACCCAGGGTGAGCTGGGGCGGTGGATGGAGCGCGTCCAGGGGCAGGGCTGGGACGAAGCCTTCGTCTTCTTCAAGCACGAGGACGAGGCTGCGGGGCCCGCGATGGCGAAGGATTTCCTGTCGCTGGCCGGGGCGTCGGCATTCCGACGCTCCCCGGGATGAGCGTCCCAATCTCAGATGGAATCGGAGATCCGGAGCAGCGCCTCCCGTCCCCGCCGCGTCAGCCGATACTTCTGATTCTTCGCCCGCGGCGCGTCGGGGCGAGTCATTTCCACGAGGCCGGACGACGGCAACTTGGTCGCTTACTTGGTCGCTTACTTGGTCGCTCGGTGACACTGAGCGGGCTGCTTCCAGGATCACGCCGAGCATGAACTCGATGAACGATGTGCTCTCGCCCGCGTCCGAACTCCGCGGGATCGCCCTGTAGTAGTCGTTCTGGTGGGCATGAACGGACGCCTGGGCGGGTTGGCCGGAGCGCCGCGTCGAACCTACTCTGTCCCGAGCACGCTGCCCTCTCGAGCGGCTGCGTGACCGCTGCTGCCACACGCACCTGGACCGGGAGACGAAGCCGATGGCCGAGTCACGCAGAACGTTCCTGAAGCAGTCCGCGGCAACAGTGGCCGTGGTTTCGTTGCCGAGTTGTGCACCAACCGCGGCGGATAGCCCGGACGCCCTCGTTCCGGCCACGCTTCGGGCCGTCGGCGAGGCGGTGCTGCCGGAAGAGCTGGGCGCGGAGGGTCGCGAGCGGGCGGTGGCCGCCTTCGAGCTCTGGTCGGAAGGGCTGGAGCCGGTGGCCGAGATGCCCCATCCCTACCTGGTGCCCGTGACGGTCTACACGGGGCCGGATCCCCGGCCCGGATGGGCCGCCCAACTGAGCGGGCTGGACATCGAGAGCGGCAAGCGCTTCGGGATGTCGTTCGCCGAGGCCGGAGTGTCCGAGCGGCGACGGATCCTCGAGCCGCACGTGCGCCGGGCCGGTCCCGACTTCGGCCGGCCGGGGAACGCCGCGCACATCGCCGTCGCGCTCGCGGCCCACTTCTTCGCCTCCCCGATCGCGACCGATCTCTGCTACGGACGGGCCATTGCCAGGCAGCAGTGCAGGGGCCTCGCGGGTGCCGGAGACGAGCCCGCCCCGCTGCCGGGAGCCGGGTCATGAGCCAGGTCATCGAGAGCGACGTCTGCATCATCGGGGGCGGCATCAGCGCGGCCATGGTCGCGGAACGTCTCGCGGAGCGCACCGAGGCGTCCATCACGGTCGTCGAGGCGGGCGGGCGCACGGCTTCTCTGGAAGAGAGAACGGCGACCCGGGCGCGCATGCTCGCGTATGGCGAGAACCCCTACCCGAACGACCACATCCCCGGTCAGACCGGCACGGGCGAGATGTACCAGTCGATGGTCCTGGGGGGCGCCGCGATGCACTGGGGGGGCGCCGTGCCCCGGTATTCGCCGGAGGACTTCCGGGTGCGCTCCCTCTACGGGGTCGGATACGACTGGCCCATCACCTTCGACGACCTCGAGCCTTACTACCAGGAGGCCGAGGAGCGCATGGGCGTCGCCGGGGAGCAGGGCCCGCCCGAGTACGACCCCCGTTCCAGGCCGTATCCGATGCCGCCCCTGCCGCTCTCCTGGAACTTGGAGCGCATGCGCGAGTGGACGGACGCGGCGGGCATCCCCTTCTGGACCCAGCCGTGGGCGCGCAACACCGAGCCGTGGCAGGGACGCAACGTGTGCCAGCGCTGCGACACCTGCGCGGTCTGCCCGACGGGCGCCAAGTACACCCCCGACTTCGCCTTCGACCGCCTGCTCGCCGCGGGGAGCATGCGCCTTCACGGCCGCACGCTGATTCGCTCGCTGAATCTGGCATCGGGCTCGGACCGCATCGAGACCGCCACGGGATTTCATCAGGACGCCCCCGACCAGCCCGTCGAATTCCGGGCGCGAACCTTCGTGCTGGCTGCGGGCCACAGCTGGAGTTCGCATCTCCTCCTGCTTTCGGCCAACAGCCGCTTTCCCAACGGCTTGGCCAACAGCACGGACAACGTCGGGCGCTACATGACCGGGCACTGGTTCGCCAGCGGCTTCATCGAGCTGCCCATGAGGCTCTACCCGGGGATCTTTCCCAACAACAGCCTGCTGTCGCACCGCTTCGCGAGTCCGGGGCCGCTGGACCGCTACCTGCGTCACGACATCCGGCTGTGGGAATCGACGGTGGGCCGCGAAGCCCGGCTGGCGACGGACGACGGGCGGGTCCTCTGGGGCGACGAGGTGATGGCCGACTGGCGCGCGCGCACCCGGTCCGCCGCGACCGCGCGCATCCGGTCGTACTACGACGTGATCCCCACCCCCGATAGCCGTCTCACGCTCGACCCGGGCATGCGCAACGCGCACGGCGATCCGATGCCGCGCATCGACTACGTGGCGGGGCAGGCCACCCTCGACCTGGAGCCGCACACCCACGAGACCCTGCTGGACCGCTTCGACGAGCTCGCGCGCGCGGCGGGCGGGCGCATGATGAGCACGCGCGCCTCACGCCTGTTCGAGCATCCGGGCGGCGGTTGCCGGATGGGCGACGATCCCGCCACCAGCGTGGTCGACCGCTGGGGACGCACCCACGACCACGAGAACCTGTTCGTGGCGGGCGCGCCCACGATCGTCTCGAGCGGCTGCGCCAACGGGACCCTCACCTTCTGCGCGTTGTCGCTGATGGCCGCGGAGGAGATTGCGAAGGATTAGCCGGGAAGTCCCGCGGGCACATGGCCGCGCCCGGGGCTCGGGTCGGCCGCGTGCTCATCGAACCAATCCACCCGCTCAGGTGCCGGAGACGTGCGATGCCACAGGTGATTGAAAGTGACATCTGCATTATCGGCGGCGGGATCACCGCGGCCATGGTTGCCGAGCGCCTCGCGGAACGCACCGGCTATTCCATCACCGTTGTCGAGGCGGGCGGACGCACCGCGTCGCTGGAGGAGAGGGCCGCCACCCGGGCGCGCATGCTCGCGTACGGAGAGAACCCCTACCCGAACGACCACATCTCCGGACAGACGGGAACTGGTGAGATCTATCGTTCGATGGTGCTTGGGGGCGCTGCGATGCACTGGGGGGGCGCCGTACCCAGGTTTTCGCCAGAGGACTTCCGAGTGCGTTCGCTCTACGGCGTGGGGTTTGACTGGCCCATCTCCTACGATGAACTGGATCCGTATTACCAGGAGGCCGAGGAGCGCATTGGCGTCGCCGGCGAGCCCGGACCACCCGCCTACGATCCCCGGTCCTCGCCGTATCCCCTTCCGCCACTCCCACTCTCCTGGAACCTCCTGCGCATGCGGGAATGGACGGACGCGGCGGGGGTGCCATTCTGGACGCAGCCCTGGGCGAGAATCACCGAGCCCTACCAGGGGCGCAACGCCTGCCAACGCTGTGACACCTGCGAGGTGTGCCCGACCGGCGCCAAGTACACGCCGGACTTCGCGTTCGACCGCCTTCTGGCGAGCGGGCGCATCGAACTCAGGGACCGTACCCTGGTGCGCTCTCTGGAGCTGGCGCCAGGGTCGGATCGAATCGAAGCCGCGGTCGCCGTCCAGCGGGACTCGCCCACGGAGCGCCTGGAGTTCCGGGCCCGCACCTTCGTCCTTGCAGCCGGACACACCTGGAGTTCGCATCTGCATCTGCTTTCGGCGAACAGCCGCTTCCCCGACGGTCTGGCCAACCGCACGGGCAACGTCGGGCGCTACATGACGGGACATTGGTATGTCACTGGCTTTGTCGAACTCCCCATGAGGCTCTATCCGGGCATCTTTCCCAGCAACAGCCTGATGTCCCACCGCTACGCCCGCCCCGGCCCCATCGATCGCTACCTTCGGCACGACCTGCGCCTTTGGGAGTCGACGGTGGGGCGCGAACCCAGGGTCCGCGCCGATAGCGGACGAGTCCTGTGGGGCGACGAGATCATGGCCGATTGGCGCGAGCGCACGCGATCAGTCTCAACGGCCCAGATCCGCGCCATCTACGATGTGATTCCGAGTCGAGCAAGTCGCCTGACCCTGAATCGTGACTTGCGAAACGCACATGGAGACCCGATGCCGAGCATCGAGATGGTGGCAGATCCGGTCACCCTCGACCTGGAGCCCCATACGCACCAGACGATTACGCATCGTTTCAATGAATTGGCGCGTGCCGCGGGCGGGCGCATGATGAGCACGGAGGCTTCGCAGGAGTTTGCACACCCCGGCGGCGGCTGCCGGATGGGCGACGATCCCGCGACCAGCGTGGTCGACCGCTGGGGACGCACCCACGACCACGAGAACCTGTTCGTGG
>VYDD01000309.1:0-1393 GCA_009843625.1 Gammaproteobacteria bacterium
CGACTTCGCCCCAGTTCCGTCCCGGGCTGCCCATCGCGGCGCTGGCCGAGACCGTGTGGATCGAGGAGTTCGATATTTCGCCGGACGGCGGGCTCCTCGTGTTCAAGTCGGCCGCGGGCGGGTCCTACGACCTCTGGACGGTGCCGGCCGCAGGAGGCGAGGCCACCCGCATCACCACGATGGCGGGCCGCGAGATGTCGCCGCGCTTCAGTCCCGACGGGCGCTGGATCGCCTTCGAGGCCGACTTCGGCGGAACCGACGTGCGCGACATCTACGTGGTGCCGGCCGGCGGCGGGGAGGCGAGACGCCTCACCGAGCACCCGCTGAACGACTCCGGCATCTCGTGGGCGCCCGACAGCCGCCGGGTCTACTTCAACACCAGCATGTTCTGGGAAAACTCGGTGGCGGCCGTGGACATCGAGACCGGCGAGATCGAGCGGGTCGGGCCGGGGGGCAGCGGCCAGCTGTCCGCCGACGGTGCAATGTTCGCCTTCACCCGCAACACCCGTCCGCAAGACGATGCGCAGAGCAACCAGGACGTCTGGGTCATGCCGGCGACGGGCGGGGACGCGCGCGCCCTCACCCCCAACACCTCCGACTGGCGCGACACCGAGCCGCGCTGGTCGCCCGACGGCACCCGCCTGGCCTTCATCTCCGACCGCAACGGCTTCAACAACCTGGGCGTGCTGGACGTGGCAACCGGCGAAGCCACCATGCTGCTCACCGAGGATATCGAGCACAGCGAGCCGCGCTGGTCGCCGGACGGCCGCTGGATCTCCTTCACCCGCAATCTCGACTACGACTACCACATCTTCCGCATCCCCGCCGAGGGCGGCGAGCCGGAGCAGCTCACCCACGCGACGGGGGTCCACGGAGGCTCGCGGGCGACCGGCCAGACGCGCGGCGGCCACCTCTGGCACCCGGACGGCGAGCACATCGTCTACACCCACTCGGGACCTTCGCGGACGGGCGACCTCTGGATCCTCCCGGTCGATGGCGGGGCGCCGCGCCAGATCACCAACCACCAGCACCCCGCAGTCGGCGACCCCGAGTTGATCGCCGAGCCGGAGTTCATCGAGTACACCAGCTTCGACGGTCTCGAGGTCGCCGGACTGGTCTACAAGCCGAAGGGCGCCAGCGCCGGCGATCGCCTCCCGGGACTTTTCTTCTTCCGCGCCAACTCCAACGGACAGCACCCGAAGCAGTGGCACCCCTACATCCAGTACTTCGTCAGCCGCGGCTACCTGGTCTTCGCGCCCAACTTCCGCGGCAGCACCGGGCGGGGGAAGGCGTACCGGCAGGCGGTGCACACCCACGGCGGCGACCACGACCTGCGCGACGCCTTCATCGGCATGGATCTGCTCACCGGGCAGGGCTGGGTCGACCCCGGCAG